>NZ_LFQH01000053.1:0-117969 GCF_001238605.1 Arthrobacter sp. ZBG10
GGCCCAGGCCCTTGGCCTCACCCTGGCGCACGTAGTGGATGGGGCCCAGGTTGGAGGCGTGCTCCACGGCGGCAAGCTTGTCCGTGTCGCCCTTCCGCTCCAGTGCACCTTCCAGGCCGGGTTCCCGGTCAAAGTGGTCCTCCAGGGCGCGCTTGTTCCGGCCCGTAATCATCAGCAGGTCAGTCAGGCCCGAATTCACGGCCTCCTCCACCACGTACTGGATGGCTGGCCGGTCAACAACCGGCAGCATTTCCTTCGGCATTGCCTTGGTGGCGGGCAGGAAACGGGTCCCCAATCCGGCAGCAGGAATAACGGCCTTGGTGATGGTTTGTGATGCAGTCATGTGTGTTTTCTCTTCTGTTGTGGACGTGTCAGCAGTGGGCGCGGAGGCTGTTGCAGGTCAGGTCGCCGCATTGTGTGATGTCGTTGATGAACCCGGCAGCGTACCGCGGCAGGAGCATTGCAGCATTCGAGGCAGTGGTTTCGTCGCGGATACCGGACTCAAGTGCTGCGGCCAGGCCGGCCAGCCGGCGGGCGCCGATCATCTGGCTTGATGATTTCAGGCTCAACACCGCGTCGAGCGCACATTCGAAGCTTCCCGCCACCAGGGCCAAGCGAAGTCTTTCGATGCGGTGAGGCATTAAATCGATGAAGGAATCAAAGAAGGCCTTCGTGTAGGCAAGTTCCTCAAGTTCCTCCGTGAACTGGTCAAGAACGGACCGGTCCAGTAACGGCGGAATATCACTGGAATCAGGGGGCCGGCGTTCGTTAATCGATTCGTCCGGCCGTTCATCATGCCGGGTGGAGCTGTGAATCATATGTCCTTCTCTTGGTCAGTTGCGGCTCCCGCAATTTCTGTTGGCTGTACTTGGGTGAAGATCCCCGGAATTGCCCTAGGATCAGTCCGAAGTGTGTGTGAAACGCCGCTTGGGTGGTGGCGTCCGCAGGTCCTGGTCTCATAGGTGCAACGCGCCGCTCGGTCTCGTCGGTGCTGTGCGCCGTCTGTCAGGGGAAGTGCAATTGAATACTCAGAAAAACCAGCGTTGGCTGAAGCTGCCTCGACGGCGGCTCTCTGTTGGCGCCGTCGTCTCTGGTTTGGTCGCGTTTATGCTGTTGGTGGTGCCATCAGCCTCAACGGTGCCTGCTGCTGAGGCAGCGGCCACGTCCGGCGATTGGGTTCCCCTGGCCGCGGGGCCGGCACCGGCGAGCAGTCCCTTGGCTGGTTTTGTCCCGTTCGCCGGTGCTTACAGTTCGATGCCTCACTCCATGGAATGGTTCTACCTTCCCGTTAATGCGGTTGTTACCGGACCCGGAACGTTTAATTGGGCAAGCCTGGAAACCCAGTTGAACGCCATTGCGGGACGCGGCCACCAGGCGGTTTTTCGTTTTTATCTTGACTACCCGGGTAAGGCCACCGGCATCCCCGCATATCTGCTGCAGTCCGGGCTGTCCACCCACCGCTATGCAGACCATCAAAACCGTGGCGTGAGCGTCTCCCCGGACTATGAGGATCCGCGCCTCGTGTCAGCACTTGAGGGATTCGTTGCAGCCTTTGGGGCCCGTTATGACGGTGATCCACGAATCGGGTTCATCCAGATGGGCCTTCTGGGCTTCTGGGGTGAATGGCACACCTTCCCCCATGACGGTTGGGGCTCTCCGGAGAACTGGTTTGCATCAACGGCCACCCAGGGTCGCGTGCTCGCGAGCTACACCAAAGCGTTCAGGAAAACGAAGCTTCAGGTCAGGTACCCCGACGCAGCCAACAAAAGCCTGAATGTCGGCTATCACGATGATTCTTTTGCCGTGCAGACCTTGCCGGGAATTGGTTGGCACTTTGTGGACAAACTGCGTCAATCCGGGACGACGGGCAAGTGGCTCACGCAACCCGTGGGCGGGGAACTGCGGGTGGAGATCCAGGACTGCATCTTTGAAACGCCGATGCGCTGCCCCGTCATCGAGTCCGGCGCGGACAATGACTTTTCCGGAAGTGTCGCAGCCACCCATGCCTCGTGGCTGCTTAACCACCGTGCCTTCAGTCCGGGATACACCGGTCAGACCCTGGCGAACGCAAAAGCTGCCTCCCAGTCGCTGGGCTACCGGTTCCAAGCGACAGCTTTCGCACTGACCCGGGGAGCCGTCAGCGGGCAGAGCGATCTCACTGTAAAGGTTAACAATGCCGGGGTTGCACCTTTCTATTACGACTGGCCGATCCAGGTTGCGGCGGCCGATTCGGGTGGAAAAATAGTTCGGACATGGACCACCTCGTGGAAGCTCTCCGGGGTGAAGCCGGGAACTCCGGTGCAGTGGAAAACAACTGTCGGCGGTGTGCCGCCGGGGTATTACACGCTGCTGATGAGGCCGGTCAACCCGCTTGCGACGGGCGTCCCGCTACGGTTCGCCAACGCATCCCAGGACAAAACCCTGGCTGGTTGGCTCACGCTGGGGCGCAAGTACCTCCCGGCGCCGTGAGCAGGCCGGGGGCTCGTCCTGCTCACGGTGCCGGGTTTGTTGCCCTGTATCCGTCCGGGTTTCCCTGCTGCCACCGCCAGGCATCGGCACACATGCGGTCAAGGGTCAGCGACGCCGTCCACCCCAGCTCGAGGTCGGCCTTCGACGGATCGGCAAGACTCACTGGCGCGTCTCCCGGTCTGCGGTCCACCAGGGCGTAGGGAATGGTGGTACCGGATGCGGCTTCAAACGCTTTGATTACTTCCAGGACGGAGTAGCCTTCACCGGTGCCGAGGTTCCAGGTATGCAGTCCCTCGTGCCTTGCGAGGTAGTCCAGAGCTGCTGCGTGGCCTGATGCCAGGTCCATAACGTGGATGTAATCCCTGATGCCGGTCCCATCGGGGGTGGGGTAGTCGCTGCCGAAGACACTCACTTTGTCCCTGCGGCCCACTGCCACCTGCGTCACGTACGGAAACAGGTTGTTCGGCGGCCCCTGTGGGTCCTCACCGATCAGCCCGGAGGGGTGGGCGCCCACTGGATTGAAGTAGCGCAGGAGCGCAATCCGCCACCGGGGATCGGCGGCCTGGAGATCCGTGAGGATGTCTTCGATATGCTGCTTGGTCCTGCCATACGGGTTGGTCGCGCGCAGCGGAAAGTCCTCCCTGAGCGGCATATCCGGGTTGGCACCGTAGACAGTGGCCGAGGAGCTGAAGACAAGGCGGCGGACGCCGTGGGCGTCCATGGCCTCCAGGAGGTTCAGTGTCCCGCTGACGTTGTTACCGTAGTAGCGCAGTGGTTGGCTGACGGATTCCCCGACGGCCTTGAAACCTGCGAAGTGGATGACGGCACCAATATCGGCGCAGGAGAAAATCTCCCGCAGGCAGGACTTGTCCGCAATGTCCCCCTCAACGAAAGAGATGTCCCGGCCCGTGATTTTCTGTACCCGAAGCAGGGATTCAGAGAGGGAGTTGCTGAGGTTGTCGATGACAGTGATGTTGTGCCCGGCCTCGAGCAGATGAAGGATGGTGTGCGAACCGATGTATCCGCAACCGCCGGTGATGAGGATGTTAATGGCTCTGCCTCCGCTGGTAGATGACCCCGCGTTGCGCGGGCAGAACCAGCGACGTCGGGGCAGGGTTCCCTGCGGCGTCCGCCAGTCCCGGGGGAACGCTGATCCGGCGTTTCCGGCGGCCATCCTTGTTGAAGTTCACTGCAGCCCACCCGCCGTTGAATTCGCGCGACCAGACGTGGTGGCGGCCTTTCGGCTTTTCCCTGGGTGTTCCCAGGGACCAGTCCAGCTCGGGGATGTGTTGGGTCCGGCTGTAGTCATCGTGTGCTGTCGCAGTGAAGGAGCCCCGGCCGTGGCCGAAAATCCAGAATGCTGCCAGCCCGTACGTGAAATTCGGGTGGTTGTCATCCCCGTTTGTCGGGACGCGCAGAATTGACAGGCCCGGGCCATCAGCCTGCGGGAGCTGTGCTTCTGCCGTAGCCGGGTCAAAGAGGTCCCGGGGGCCGTAGCCAAGCCAGACTTCTTCGAACCCGCCGCCGTATGCGGCGTGGGAAGCCCACCTGCCCGGCACCCGGCGCGACTCGGCGATGTTGGGCACCAGGATTTTCCCGATGCTGTTCAGGGATTGGCCCGCTGCGTGGACAAGGTGATCGAGCCCGTCCCGAAGATCCGCCATCGAGGAAGCCGATCTAATGGGCAGGTTCAGCTGGTAGTAGTCGTCAAAAACATCGTTGTCAGCCATCACGCCGTCGAACGGCGACTCCAGGAGTTCTGCGGTGACATTTTGAACCCAGCGCGCACGGTACCCGGCGTCGCGAACGTTCATCTGCCAATGCCCGCCGTACCCGTTCCACTCGATGCGGGTGCCGTCCAGCCGGGTAGCGAACCACGCCCCGCCCTCCTCCTCGGCTTCGCGGTACGCAACGCCCGAACTGTAGACCGGCCCGGGTTCGTAGTCACGGGTTGATGAGAAGCACTTGTAACAAAGGACCGTCATGTCCGGCCGGAGCCGCTTGAGTTCTGCCGCCGCGTCCGTCTCCCAGGGTTGGAGGATGGCTGCGCGGTAGTGCTTTGCAGCGAAGGCCACCTGGTCCGCAGGGATGGGATCGCCGTAACGGATCCACGCGCCCACGCCGCTCACAGGTCCACCGGAGCCAGCTCTTCGCCCCGGACCGGGGCCGCTTCCCCGATGACCGGGAGGTCGCCGAGGGCGCGGTAAATCTGGTTGTAGGAGGACATAACCTCGTGCATCTGGAACAGCTCCTGGACGCGGGTGCGGGCATTTGCCGCGTATGAGGCGTAGTTGGCCAGGTTGCCGATGACGGCCTGGATGCCGTCGGCCATCTGTTGCACGTTGCCGGGCGTGACCGTTTCGCCGCAGGGACCGATGACCCGTCCGTCCGCGGTGGTGAGGTTGTCGGAGATCTGCTGTGCGACGCCGCCCACATCGGAGCCGACGGTAGGAATTCCCGCCGCCATGGCCTCAAGAATGACAATAGGCTGTCCCTCGTTGTAGCTGGGGAGGACCAGGAGGTCGAACTGGTCCAGCATGTCCCGAACATGGACAGTGCCGTGGATGGTGACGTGGTCGTTGAGTCCCAGGGCATCGATCTTCGCGAGGCAGGCCTCGTAGTACTCCGGCACGTGTTCGGTTGGCCCCAGAACGTCCAGGTGCAGGTTCGGATACCCGCGGTCGCGCAGGATCTCCATGCTGGACAGCAGATCCAGCAGTCCCTTGATGGGCACAACGCGGGCGATATAGACAAGGTGCCAAACGTAGTCGGGGCCTTCCGCTTCCATCTTTGCCAGTGCGTCCTGACGCGCCCGGAACTTCTCGTCGAACTCGGCAATGACCATGCCGTTGGGCACAACCACCGACTTGTCCATGTCGGCGCCGAGCCGGGCAGCTTCGGTGATGGCACTCGGGTAAAGGTACGTGATGAGTCGTGCGCTGGGGTAGCAGAAACGGCCCATCTCGGTCCACCACGCCATCCACGCGCGCTGCTCTGCGGTCACGTCGAAAGTCCGGTAATCCTCCGCCGTGATGGACAAGGCCATGTTCCGGTCCAGCAGGGTGTTGACCGTGTCGCGGACGTAGAGGTTGTGCTCGGTCAGCAGGAATGACGTGTTGTGGTCCCTGGCCGCGGCCGCGCCGAGCAGCGAGGCGTAGCCGGTGGTATGGGCGTGGTAGACACTGGCCCGGGGCATCGTTTCGCCCAGCACCGCGTAGGCCAGGGAAAAGAAGTTGCGCAGGGTCCAGAAAGAGTTTGCCAGCGACAGGTTCAACTGGGGCATACGATCCTGCAGGGTCTGCATGAATTCCCTGGAACCGAGAAGGGCCCAGAGGGGGTACTGCCGGGTGCGTTCGTTCATCCCCTCGTCAATCAGCTCCCACAGGCCCTCGACGTCGCCGTGTTCCGAAAGTGCGTACAGGGCATCAAAGAACCTGTGCGAGAGCGCTTCGCGTTCCGGTGCCGTCATTCCCAGATCCCTCGATGCGACGCCCTGGAAGTCCTGCCGGTGCTCATCCATGCTGAGGAACACGGTGCGTACCCACCGGACGTTCGACGGCATGCCGTAGAGGTCCGTCAGCGGCGCGTCCGAGTCCCACGTGATGTGGATGATGCCGTAGCTGAGATCGGGGTTGTGGGTCACGATGTCGTGAACCACGGCGGAGACCCCGCCTTTGAGGAAGGGATAGGTGGACTCCATCACGATGGCAACATCCACGTCCTCATAAACGGGCTTGGCGGCTGTTGCCGGCTCGATGGCCGCCGCCGGAGACAAGGTCCGTGGCTTCTTCTTGCCGCTTCTCGCGATCGAGTACATGGTGTTCCCCTTAGCATTTTGGAAGTCAGTCGTGGCGTTGCTGGGTAAAACGGGTCCTTGCCGGGTGATGGGCTGGTTACCAGGTAGTGGCGTGGCGCCAGAAAAGCGTGTATTCCGGTTGGCTCCAGTGACGCTTGTAGAGCGTCCAGGCGATGCCGATGAGGACAAAGTCCACAGCGCCCAACAGCAGGTAGCCGCCGGCCGCACCGGTGAGTGGGCCCAGCAGTCCGCCGGCGGCGAAGGCAAGGACGCAGACCGCCAGGTGGACGGCTCCAATGATCTGGGGGGTGGTCTTCTCGCCGATGAAGTCCAGTTCGTAGCTGAGCAGTGTCAGGACCATAAAGGCCCAGGAAGCCAGGGTGGCGGCCACCGCCAGCAGGGACTGCTGCGGATCAACCCCGGACATCACCAGGGACACTGAAAGTGCCAGCAGCGCTGCGATGGCGCCCGTGAGCAACACGGAGCGGTCAACGACACGGCTCAACCGGCGCGAGCTCCCCTTCAAAGCGCTGATGGGAGCCGCTTCAATGTCCCGGTGCAGGCCGTTGAGGGCACTGTCCACGCCAGGCGCAAGGTGGACAAAGTAGTAGTTGTAGGCAACGACAGCGGGCAGCATCGCTGCGAACACGGCGACGACGTTGAAGTCGCCTTTGGTGACCAGGAAGAGTGCAAACTTGTCAGCCCAAAGCACGGCTCCCATGAGGAGTCCGCGGACAAGGTCGAGGCCGAACACCCGCGTGCCGAGCCGCTGGGTAAATCCCAGCTGCCGCAGGCCGGAGCGCATGGCCAGGAGCTGCGTTGCCGTGCCCACCAGGGGCGGAAGCCACCACACTGTGGGGGCGATAAAAAGCGCGGCGGCGTAACCGGACCACGCCGCTGCCCACAGGCCCCGGCGGTTTGCCACGTTGGCCAGTACCAGGGACTGCACAAAGAGAAGGTGCAGGACGCAGAGCACCACATAGTCGAGCATCACGGTGGCGGACCACCCTGAGGCCAACCACATGGGAACGGCGAATACGGCAACCAGCGGCAGTGACTGGACGAACATCATGGGCCAGTAACGGCAGAATTTCCGGGTGATGGCTTCGAGGTTCCGCTCGGCCATCAGATCGCCGAGGACCCGGTAGATGGGAAGGCATGCCGCCTGGGCCATCCAGGGCACGGTGATGGAGGATGCCAGCACCACGAGCGTCAGGGGCACCCCATCCACGTCAACGGCAGCCATTGTGGGGCTGACCAACGGGTAGACAACGTTGAGCAAAAGAACGGGTGAAAGGTACAGCAGGAGCGCAGAGCCCAACCTTTCAGTCGAGGCAACTGCCCCGCTGTTGGGACCGGCAATGCCTGGCTTGATGATCAGGGCGAGAGCCAGCAGGAACGGGACCGCTGCTGCGGCAAGAACGGGAAAACCGGCGGAGCCGGGAAAAAGCTGCACGGTTGCGGGCACAAGTGCGGACAGCGCCAGTCCCACCACAACGATCAACGACATCTGGCGGGTGTAGGAATCGTGAAATAAGGACTTCAAGATGATCTGGTTCTTTCCTCTGGATCAAGCCCCTGCCCTCGAGCTGCGGGCATGGAAAAGCCCACCGGTCTCTCTCGTCAGCGATTGAGGCGCGGCAGGCGCGATGGGCACTCATGTTGGTGTTGGGTCGGTTGTGCAGGAGAAGGGGAGTCGACGGCGGACTGGGGGGCCGGCCCGGTCTCAGAGGCAGGCTTCCGCCGCCGACTCCGGCTGGTACCGGCCCCACTTGGAAGGCCGGAAATCTACAAATCTAATTCCACGCAAAACTTCACGGAAAAACCCGAGTAGGCAGTACTCTATTTTTTTCCAATGCACTACTTGGTTTCTTGGCAGCGCCGCTGGAATGACCCAACCCAGCGGCCTCCGCTGGTAAACCATTGCGTCCGGTTCGGGCAACAAGAAACATTCAATCAACCACTCCTCAGAAACTACTTTGAGAAAGATCAAGATCTGATCAATGCTCGAAAAGATTCTCAGGAATTCCTCAGTATTATCCAAGGCCAGTTGCTGAGGACCTGTTCGCCCACGTCAGTAGCTGATGGCCTGCTGTTTGCCGCGCCGTGACGCTGTTCACAAATGGCCGACGCGCATTATCGTCGACCCCATTCACAACCCTGGGTAATGTGATGCGGATCGCACGCCGTAAGCTTTTGTCCGTATCAAATGCCGGCACCCTGCCGGGCCTGGAAATTGACGGAGAATATCATCAAAGATACCCCTGGAGTCCGCATCAAAAAGGGACCTGATCCCAAGGCTGGTGTTTGCCTGAATTTCCCACTGAGCCATCCGCGGGGTTGGCGGTGCCGAATCCACAGGTAATGCATAAAGCCCGGGCCGGCTGTGCGTGCCGGGACAGTTACTACATGGAAGGAAGCAGTTGTGGAGCGCGGTGTAGCAGTAGTGATCGAAGACGACAACGACGTAAGGGCTGCGCTTGCTGCGATTTTCCGGCAGGCAGGGTTCGCCGTGCACCAGGCGTCATCGGGTGCTGAAGGACTGGACCAGGTACGGACGCACAACCCTGACATCGTGACCCTTGACATCGGCCTGCCGGACTTTGATGGGCTTGAAGCGTCCCGGCGCATCAGGACCTTCAGTGACGCTTACGTGGTGATCATCAGTGGGCGTGCAGACGAGGCGGATGCGTTGCTTGGCTTTGAGGCGGGCGCTGACGATTACATCGTCAAACCCTTCCGTGCCCGGGAACTTCGGGCCCGCATCAAGGCGATGCTCCGCAGGCCGCGGGCCTCCAGCCCGGGTGGGGCGGGCAGCAGCCAAGGGGGCGCCGCTGCGGGTTCCGGTGACGGGACTTTCACGCGGGAGGCGACGTATGACAGTTTCGACTACGTCCACAAGGGCCTGGCTTTGCACGAGGGAACCCGGCAGGCTGCCGTGGACGGCGTACCCGTCGCCCTGACGCGGAGCCAGTTCGACATCCTCCTGGTGCTGATGAAAAAGCGGCGGACCATCCAGGCGAAGGCCGACCTGGTGCGCTACCTTCGCCATGACAGCTACGACGGCTCCTTTGTGGGCGCCACGGAGGAACGCGCGGTGGAGGTCCACGTCAGCAACCTCCGTAAACGTCTCGGGGAAAACCCCAGGAAGCCGCGGTGGGTGGAGACGGTGCACGGTGTGGGCTACCGCCTCACGCCGCCGGTGCCGCGCCGGCAGGGCAGGCAACAGGACTGAATGCTGAACCCGCCGCTTTTCAGCTGCCCTGGGCCGGGCTGAGGACTTCGCGCAGGGCTTCGACCACCAGGTTGTGGTCCTGGACCTGCGGGAGGCCGGACACCGTGACGGTGGCGACGGCCCCAACGCCGGCCACGTACAAGGGGAATGACCCGCCGTGGGCTGCGTAGCGGGACTGGTCGAACCAGGCGTTGTCCTCGATCCGGCCGCCGTTCCGCCGGCCCCGAAGGCCCACCAGCAGGGACGGCACCTCGTAGCGGGCCGCTGTGGCCTTCTTCGCCCGGATCCATTGCTCGTTGTCCGGAGTGGCGCCGGGAAGCGCCACGTGGAAGAGCACCTGCTCACTCCTGGAAATATCAATGGCAATGGGCAGGCTCCGCTCCTTTCCCAGCTCCACCAACAGCAACCCGAGGTTCAGGGCGTCATCCAGCGAAAAGCCGGGAAACTGCAGTTCCCTGGTCTCGGCTTCGATCCTGGCAATGAAGGCCTCCAGCGAACCCTCAGGCTGGGCATCGGCGGAGTCCGGATCGAAGTCGGTCACAAGCGGTGAATTGGCGGTCATGGCCCACAATCTACCCCGCCCAGGTGTAAACTGGGCAGGCCCAACAGGGCAGCTTTAACCAACCACTGAAACATTCAACGACAGGGGAGCGCAGCCGTCGGGCGTCACTGGCATTTGCCAGGATCCGCAGGTGGGCGCTGAGAGTGCGGACAGCCGCAGACCCTCGAACCTGATCCGGTTAGTACCGGCGCAAGGGAGTCGAGTTCTCGAAGTGCGCGGAAAATGGCGGCAGCAACCGCCACCCGTGTCCACTTTCCCCTCCTGTTACCCAGGAGGACCACCATGAGCACTGCAGCAATCAAGAAGACCACCAGCAGGTCCTGGCGCGTCGTGGACATCGTCGTCGCGGCCCTGATCGCGATCGCCGGCGGCATCATTTTCTGGGCCTGGTCCCAGGGTGCCGCGGCCGTTTCCGCGCCGATGAACGCCGTCTATCCGCCCCTGACCGGCCTCCTGGCCGGCGGCTGGATGATCCCGGCCGTCCTGGGCATGCTGATCATCCGGAAACCAGGTGCCGCGCTTTTCTGCGAAACCATCGCCGCGACGGGTGAGCTGTTTATGGGCTCGCAGTACGGCGCGTCGGTGCTGTTTTCCGGGTTCGTCCAGGGCCTGGGCGCCGAGATCATTTTCGCCATCTTCGTCTACCGGAAGTTCAACCTTCCTGTCTCCCTGCTGGCCGGCGCGGGTGCCGGACTCTTCTGCGGCCTGAACGATTCGTTCGCGCCGTGGGGCTGGAACATTGCCTATTCGGGCGGCGACAAACTCGCCTACATCGTCTTCACCGCCATCTCCGGCGCAGTCATCGCCGGCGCCCTCTCCTGGATCGCCACCCGCGGCCTGGCCAGGACCGGCGTGCTGGCTTCCTTCGCCTCCCGGAAGGCCGCATCGGAGCCTGCCTTCTCCTGATGCCTGCACCTTCCCAGCACGGCAGCCCGGCGGTCCGGCCCGCAGCGGTCAGTGCCCACGGGTGGGGCTGGCGCCATGCCGGCCGTACCAGGCCCGCCGTCCACGCCCTTGACCTGGATATCCGGCCCGGCGAGCGGGTCCTCCTTTTGGGCCCCTCCGGAGCCGGTAAGTCCACGCTGCTCCACGCCCTCGCAGGGGTGCTGGGGGATGCGGACGACGACGGCGAAGCGGCGGAGTCGGACGAGTCCGGTTCGCTGCTGGTGGACGGCGCCCCGCCCAGGTCCCGGCGCGGGCGCGCCGGCCTGATGCAGCAGGACCCGGAAACGCAGGTGGTCCTTTCCCGGGTGGGCGACGACGTTGCTTTCGGCGCCGAAAACCTTGCGGTGCCCCGCGACGACATCTGGACCCGTGTGCACGAGGCGCTGGCCGACGTCGGGCTTTCCCACCTTTCGCTGGACCACCCGACGTCGGCCCTCTCCGGCGGGCAGAAGCAGCGCCTGGCGCTGGCGGGAATCCTTGCCATGCGGCCCGGCCTGATCCTGCTGGATGAGCCAACGGCGAACCTGGACCCGGCCGGGGTGCTGGAGGTCCGCGACGCCGTGGCCAGGTGCCTCGACAAAACGGGGGCCACCCTGGTGGTGGTGGAGCACCGCGTGGGCGTGTGGAAGGACCTGGTGGACCGGATTGTGGTGCTCCAACCGGGATCAGCGTCGGACCCGGCCGTGCTCCTGGACGGGCCACCGGATACCGTGCTGGAAGGCGCCAGGGAGATGCTGAAAACCGCCGGTGTCTGGGTCCCGGGGTATGCCCCCGCCACGCGCCACCGCACGGCGGGATCCCCGGCCGACGGCGACCTGCTCCTGGCCGCGGACAATCTGGCGGTGTCCCGTGAACGGCCCCGCCGCAGCAGGTTCCGCAAAATTCCGCCGGTTCCCGTCCAGGAAGGGATCGCCGCGCAGGTAATTTCCGGGCAGGCGCTGGCCATCACGGGTCCCAACGGTGCCGGAAAATCCACCTTCGCCCTGACGCTGGGCGGATTACTGGCTCCGGTGACCGGGACCGTCGAGGCCGCTGCCACTCTTGGCCAGGGCGCCGGACCGGATCCCTACCGCTGGAAGGCCGAGCAGTTAATCGAGCGGATCGGCACGGTGTTCCAGGAGCCTGAACATCAGTTCGTCACCGGCCGGGTGCTGGACGAACTGCAGTTCGGTCCCAGACACTTGGGCCATGGCGCGGAACGGGTGGATGAGCTGCTGGAAAGGCTTCGGCTGACCGGTTTGGTGGACGCGAATCCCTACACACTCTCAGGTGGCGAGAAGCGGCGGCTTTCCGTGGCCACCGTCCTGGCCGCGAGTCCCAGGGTCCTGATCCTGGACGAGCCCACGTTCGGGCAGGACGCCAACACCTGGGCCGAGCTGGCATCGTTCCTCAACGAACTCCTGGACACCGGCACCGCCGTGGTCTCGGTGACGCATGATGCCGAATTCACTGCCGCCCTGGGCGGGGCCGAGCTGCGACTGTCAGCTCCGGAGCGGGTGGCGCCATGAGGCAGGAGCTGAACCTTTCCGGCGGAACCGCCGTGCTGGCCCGCGCCAACCCGCTGAGCAAATTTGCCGCCGTTTTCCTGGTCACGCTGGTTTTGGCGTTGTCCATCGACTGGGTTTCCGCGTCCGTTGCGCTCGCCTGCGAACTGCTGCTGTTCCCTCTCGCGGGGCTCACGCTGACGCTGCTGTGGCAGCGTGGCTGGCCGTTGATCCTGGCGGCGGCCGTCGGCGGCTGGAGTACCTCCATCCTGGCAGCGGACAGCGGAAGGACGCTGATCGACGTCGGGATCTGGACCATGAGCGAGGGCTCGCTGGAAACCGGCGCCGGATTCCTGCTCCGCGGCCTGGCCATCGCCCTTCCCGCCGTGCTGCTGATGAGCTGTACCGATCCCACTGACCTGGCCGACGCGCTGGCCCAGAAGGCCCGGCTGCCGCACCGGTTTGTCCTGGGGACGCTCGCGGCAATGCGGCTCGTGGGGCTGATGGCGGAGGAATGGCAGACCATCGGGATGGCGCGCCGGGCCCGCGGCGTGGGTTCGCGCGGCAGTGTGGGCCAGCGGATCAAGGCCACGCTGGGCCAAAGCTTCGGCCTCCTGGTGCAGGCGATCCGGCGGGCCTCCAGGCTCGCCGTGACCATGGAAGCGAGGGGTTTCGGCGGCGGCGAACGGACCTGGGCCCGTGAGTCCACCTTTAGCGCGCTCGATGTGTGGGTGGTTGCCGGTGGTGCCCTGATCTCCGGCCTTGCCGTCACTGCTGCCGTGTCGGCCGGAACGTGGAACATGGTGTGGCTGGGGCAATAGGTCCTCATCCTGTTGGCAAAACCATTGATCTTCCCGAAACACACTGATAGTTTCGGGAAATCGGTTTCTCAACAAAGGTGGATACCCAATGGCGCGTAAAAACATCCGTGGAACCCGGAAGATTATTGCAGTGGCAACAGCCCTAAGCCTTTTGGGCTTCGCCGTTGCCTGCTCCACTGATTCGTCCGGCGAATCAGGCTCAGGGCAGCAGGAGATCCGGTTCGCCTGGTGGGGAAACGCCACCCGCGCGGACCTGACCAGCAAGGCCATCGCCGCCTTCGAGGCACAGAACCCCGATATCAAGGTCAAGCCCGAGTATGGCGACATTTCGGGCTACTTCGACAAGCTCGCCACGCAGGTCGCGGCCAATGACGCCCCGGATGTGATCACCATGGGCGGCGCCTACCCCGCCGAGTACGCCAACCGCGGGGCCCTGCTTGACTTGTCCTCGGTGGGCGACGCCCTGGACCTGTCCGGCATCGACCAGGGCGCCCTGCAGAACGGGCAGGTGGATGGCAAGCAGTACGGCATCTCCACCGGCGCCAACGCGCTGGCCATCGTGGCCAACCCGGCCGTCTTCGAGGCCGCCGGCGTTCCCATGCCTGACGACGGGACGTGGACCTGGGAGGATTTTGCCCGGATTGCCGCAGACGTGACCGCCAAAAGCCCCAAGGGCACCTACGGGACTGCCACTGTCCTGACCCACGACTCGCTGGACGCCTTCGCACGGCAGCGCGGCCAATCGCTGTACACCAAGGACGGCGCGCTGGGCCTCGAGGAAGGCACGGTCCGGGACTACTTCGACTATTCCCTGGAACTGAGCCAATCGGGGGCCGCGCCCGGTGCGTCCGAAACGGTGGAAAAGCTCAACGTCAGTACCGAGCAGACCCTGATGGGGACCGGCCAGGCCGCCATGATGCTGACCTGGTCAAACTCGCTGACGGCCCTGAGCAAGGCCTCCGGTGCCCCGCTGGAGCTGCTTAAGCTGCCCGGCGAAATCCCCACCCACGGCATCTGGCTGCAGTCCTCCCAGTTCTACACGGTCTCGGCGCGGAGCAAGCATACGGAGGCGGCGGCCAAGCTGATCGATTTCCTGGTCAACAATGAGGAAGCGGCGCGGGTGGTCCAAAGTGACCGTGGTGTGCCCAGCAATGCCGACATGCGTACCGCCATCGGTGACCTGTTGACCCCCCAGGGCAAGGCCGAGGCGGCCTACGTGGACGAGATCGGAAAGCAGGATTTTGCCCCCACCTTCATCGGACCCACCGGCTCCACGGCCGTGGCTGAAATTACGGCACGTATCAACACCGAGGTGCTTTTCGAGCGGCTGACACCCGAAAAGGCGGCAGGCCAGTGGCTGAGCGAGAGCAAGGCTGCCATCGGGAAATAGGTGCCAGCGATTGCCTGGTATCGCACGTAACGGGTATACGGCGCGCCGCTGGGCCCTTGGGTGGCCCAAGCGGCACGCCGTAACTCATTCATGATATATTCGCGGCATGAGCCAGGAGACTACCGAACACGTTGCCGCCATGTTGAGGAACGCCAGGAGCGAGAAGGGCTGGACCCAGGGACAGCTGGCTTCCGAGCTTGGCACCAGCCAAAGCGCAGTGGCCCGGATGGAGCAGGGCAAGCAGAACCTGAGCCTGAAGATGATCCAGCGCCTGGAAACCATCTTCGACCGCAGCATCGTTAACGTTGGTAAACCGCGGATGACGCACCTTCGTGTTGAAGGCGGCCGCACCCTGTCCGGCTCGGTGGACGTCAACAGCAGCAAAAACGCCGGCGTTGCCCTGCTGTGCGCCAGCCTCATCAACCGGGGGACCACCGTCCTCCGCCGGCTTGCCCGGATCGAGGAGGTCAACCGCATCGTTGAGGTGCTCAGCAGCATTGGTGTTGAGTGCACCTGGCTGAACGCCACTGACCTGCGCCTCCGCCGCCCCGCCGTGCTGGACCTGGCTGCAATGGACGTTGACGCCGCCCGCCGGACCCGCAGCGTCATTATGCTGTTGGGGCCGCTCCTGGACGAGACCGCCGAGTACCGGCTGCCCTATGCCGGCGGCTGCGACCTGGGCACACGGACCGTTGAACCGCACATGCAGGCTCTGCGTCAGTACGGTCTGTCGGTGGAGGCCACGGCAGGCTTCTACAGCGTCCAGGCGCCATCCGCCGATACCCGCGACCGCTCCTTTGTGCTGAGCGAGCGCGGGGACACGGTCACGGAGAACGCGATCATGGCCGCCGCCCACCGCGAAGGCACCACCGTGATCCGCAACGCCAGCCCCAACTACATGGTCCAGGACCTCTGCTTCTACCTGCAGATGCTCGGCGTCAGCATCGAGGGCGTCGGCACCACCACGCTTCGGATCGTAGGCCGGCCGCACATCGATGCCGACATCGAGTACTTCCCCTCCGAGGACCCCATCGAGGCGATGAGCCTTATTACCGCAGGCATCGTGACCAACTCCGAGGTGACGGTCCGCCGGGTTCCCATCGAGTTTATGGAGATCGAGCTTGCCACCCTGGGCCAGATGGGCCAGCAGCTGGAGATTTCCGGCGAATACGTGGCCCGCAACGGACGGACCAGGCTGGTGGACGTAACCACCAAGCCTTCCGCGCTGCGCGCCCCTGAGGACAAGATCCACCCGATGCCGTTCCCCGGCCTGAACATCGACAACCTGCCCTTTTTCGCCGTGATCGCCGCCAACGCCCACGGCCAGACCATGATCCACGACTGGGTCTACGAAAACCGGGCCATCTACCTCACGGAGCTGAACCGGCTGGGCGCCCAGGTGCAGCTCCTGGATCCGCACCGGATCTACGTCAACGGGCCCACCAAGTGGCGCGCAGCAGAGGTCGGCTGCCCGCCCGCCCTGCGCCCGGCCGCGTGCCTGCTGCTGGCCATGCTTGCCGCCCGGGGAGTGTCCGAGCTGCGGAACATCTACGTGATTGAGCGCGGCTACGAGGACCTCGCGGAGCGCTTGAACACCATCGGGGCCAAGGTGGAGTACTTCCAGGACTAGTTCCGGCGGATTCTGCACGATCATCCGCGCCCAGGCCCGGGTGGGCCCCGCCAGTCCGGGCTTCCGGCCCGGCCAGCGGCGGATGATGGTGCAGAATCAGGCAGGACGGCCCCGCCGCAGCACAGCCCGGATGTCCCGGAGCACCACATCGGGGGCGTTCCAGACCTGCTCGGGCGCGAAGCTGAGGGTTGCGTAACCCAGGGCCTGCGCGGCGTTCAGGCGGGCCATGTCCTTGCGCCAGGCGTCCCGCGAGCTGTGGAACTGGTAGCCGTTGACTTCCACGATGAGCCAGCCCCCAAGCATAAAGTCCACCCGCCCCACTCCGGGTACTTGGACCTGTCGGCGGAACTCAAGCCCCGCCGCGTCGAACAACAGCCTGGCACTGATCTCCGGCACGGATTCGGACAAGCCGTCCGCCTTTGCCAGGCGCCGCCGGGCCACACCGTAGTACCTGGCGCCCAGCTGGGCTTCCAGCGCAGCCCGGGACACACCCTGGAAGCGCATTGCGGACTGGGCGATCGCTATCGCATCGACTTCCGGCAGGCAGGTCAGGGCGTGGACCACAATGTCCTCGATGCCGGCGATGGGCAGTTGGTGATGCGGCTCGAAACGCAGCCCGCCGTGCCTGGGGCGATGCGTTCCGCGCCGGTGTTTGGCCGCCAGATGGAGCCGGACCGGCCTGTCCTTGATCCACAGCCCGTACCGGATGGCCCCGGAAGCGCAGGTCAACAATGAATCGCTGACGATTGCCTGCAGGAAAGCGGGATCGGCGTCCGGCAAGGCCCAGACACCCTTGCGCGGCTGGGCTGCTCCGGCTGTGGCGAGATTCCGCACCGCGCGCTCCGAGTAGCCTTGGCGGCGGAGCAGGCCAACCCGTGCCACGCCGCCGACGGATTTCAGGTAGTCCAGGGGGTCCATGGAACGAGCCAGCCATCTTTTGGGCCGGTTGGGCACCGCCGTCGTGCCCTATGTGGAGAACGGGCGGCGGGTTCTGCCCACTCAACCACGACAAACCCGGGCCCCGCCGCCCACTGGCCCGCACGCCGCGCCCGCCCACCGCATTGATTGGGCAGAATCCGCCGCAATCCGGAACCGGTTACCGGCAGGGAAGTGCCGCACAATGTAAGCATGCGAACATTCGGCGTTGAGGAAGAGCTCCTGATCGTTGACCCGGAGTCGGGCGAACCGCTGGCGCTCGCGGATGCGCTGCTCTCCGGCCGGCACCTGGCCGCCGATGATTCGCCGGCCGGCCAGGGCATGGGGCTCAGTGCCGAACTCAAGCTTGAGCAGATCGAGACCCAAACCCGTCCGTGCGGCGACCACGCCGGGCTGCTCCCGCAGATCAAGGCCGGGCGGCTGCTGGCAGACCAGGCCGCCCGCAGGAACAACGCCCGGGTGGCTGCGCTGGCCACGTCCCCCCTGGCCTCAACCACCCACACCACTCCTGACCCGCGGTACGCGTTGATGCAGGAGCGGTTCGGCCTCACCGCGCAGGAGCAGCTGACCTGCGGCTTCCATGTCCACAGCTTCGTGGCCTCGCCGGAGGAAGGCATCGCCGTCCTGGACCGGATCAGGGACAAACTGGCTGTCCTCACGGCGCTGAGTGCCAATTCGCCCTTCTGGAACGGCATGCCCACCGGGTTCGAAAGCTACCGCACGCAGGCCTGGAACCGCTGGCCGACTTCCGGCCCGGCCGGCATTTACGGGACGTACCCTGCCTACCGGCGGGTGGTGACCCGGCTGCTGGACAGCGGTGTGATGCTGGATGAAGGCATGCTGTATTTTGATGCCAGGCTGTCCCGGAACCACCCCACCGTTGAGGTGCGGGTGGCGGACGTCTGCCTCCGCGCCGAGGATGCTGCGCTGATTGCGGTGCTGGTGCGGGCCCTGGTGGAAACGGCCAGCAGGGAGTGGCGGGACGGCATTGACCCTGTCCCGGTGCCCACGGTGCTGCTCCGGATGGCGGCCTGGCAGGCCAGCAGCAGCGGGCTGCGCGGGGAACTCCTCGATTTTGGGACCTTCCGCCCTGCTCCCGCCGTCACGGTGGTGCGGTCCCTGGTGGACTACCTGGCACCGGTCCTGCAGGAACAGGGCGAACTGGCCCTGGCCCGGCAGGGTACGGAGGACATCATTGCGCGCGGCACCGGCGCGGCTGAGCAGCGCCGGGTGCAGGAAGCAGCGGCCGACGACGGCGGGCTGGGGGCCGTGGTCATCCATGCCGTGGGCGTCACGATGCACGGCACTTCAGGGCTGGCTGACGTGGCGGGGACGCCGGAACTGCTCCGCGTACGCCAGTCCTGAAGCACCTGTCAGAGACCCGCCGCCAGGCGCAGGCCGAGCGTGAGCATCACCAGGGCGATGAGGCCGTCGAGGAAGCGCCACGACGATGGCCGGGCAAAGAACGGACGCAGGACGCGGGCGCCGAAGCCCAAGGCGCTGAACCAGGCTCCGCTGGCGGCGATCGCCCCGGCGCCGAACCACCAGCGCAGGTCCTGCTCCTGCTGGTTGGCCACCGACCCGAGCAGCAGCACAGTGTCCAGGTAGACGTGCGGGTTGAGCCAGGTCAGGGCCAGCACTGTGGACAGGGCGGCACCGGCGCTGAGTGCCTTCCGGGAACCTGACGCCGTCAGCACCCCTGGCCGGATGGCGCGCCGGGCAGCCAGCACGCCGTAGGTGACCAGGAACGCGGCCCCGGCATAACGGGCCACGTCCACCACCATCGGGCTGGTTTGGATCAGGACACCGAGGCCCGCGATGCCCCCGGCAATCAGCAGCGCGTCGGAGACGCTGCAGACGATGACAACGGCGGCCACGTGCTCGCCCCGGATGCCTTGCCGGAGCACAAAGGCATTCTGGCTGCCGATGGCTACAATCAGCGCCAGCCCGGTGCCGAAACCAAGCGTCGCCGCGCCAAACCCAACAAGTATGTCCATAAAACCAAAGCTACGGTTGGGCCCGACATTACTCCAGCTAAAGATGTTTAGGACTACTAAGCTGAGCTAATGAAGATGTTCCAGCTCGACCAGTTGAAGACCTTTGCCGCAGTGCTGGATGAGGGGACGCTGGAGGCTGCCGCCTGCACCCTGCACGTCACGCCGTCTGCGGTGTCGCAGCGGCTCAAGGCGATGGAGGACGCAGCCGGCCAGATCCTGCTGCAGCGAACCAACCCGGCCCGCCCCACCACGGCGGGCGAGGCCGTGCTGCGCTACGCCCGCCAGCTCCGGCAACTGGAAGGGGACGCGCAACGCGAACTCGGTGGCGCCGCCGGTAGCCCCAGCACGCCCATCCCGCTGGTGGTGAATGCCGATTCGCTTGCCACCTGGTTCATGGCGGCGCTGGCAAGCCTCCCCCCGGAGCCGGGTGTCACCTTTGAGCTGCGCCGCGAGGACGAGCAGCATTCCACGCAATTCCTCCGGACGGGAGCGGTGATCGCCGCCGTCACAGCGAACCCGGAACCGGTTCAAGGCTGCAGCGTCGAGCCACTTGGGGCGCTGAGATACCGTGCCGTAGCCAGTCCCGGGTACGTCCGGCACTGGTTGCCCGGCGGGCCGGAGCTCGTTGCGGGCAGCACCGCCCCGGTGGTGGACTTCGACCGGAAGGACGACCTTCAAGGTGGGTTCTTCCGCAGGATGACCGGGACGGCCCTCGGTGCCCCGCGGCACTACGTCCCGTCATCGGCAGAGTTTGCCCAGGCCATCCGGCTGGGGATGGGCTGGGGGCTGCTGCCCGAAGCGGAATGCCTGCCCTGGCTTGGCAGCGGCGAGCTGGTGGAACTCGCGCCCGGGCACCCGGTGGACGTGGCCCTCTACTGGCAGCGCTGGAAAATTGACTCGCCGGTGCTGAACCAGCTCACGGCGGCCGTCCGGGCGACGGCTGCCCACGAGCTCCGGCAGCCCGCCCCGGGACCGGGTTCCGTCAGATCTGCTTGAGCGCTTGCTCCAGGTCGCCGATCAGGTCATCGGCGTCCTCGAGCCCCACGGACAGCCGCACCACACCGTCGCCCAGCCCGATCGCTGCGCGGCCTTCCGGCCCCATGGCCCGGTGCGTGGTGGTGGCAGGGTGGGTGATGAGGGACTTTGAGTCACCCAGGTTGTTTGAGATATCGATGATGCGCAGGCCGTCCAGCAGGGCAAAGGCGGCGTCCTTGGCCGACCGCCCGGGAGCCGAAGCCAGGTCCAGCGTAAGGACGGTGCCGCCTGCCTTCATCTGCTTCGCGGCAAGCCCGTACTGGGGGTGCGATTTAAGCAGCGGGTATTTCACCCAGCTGACCGCCGGCTGCTGCTCCAGCCACTCGGCCAACCGCAGGGCCGTGGCCGACGAGTGGTTGACCCGCAGTGCCATCGTCTCCAGTCCCTTGTTGAGGACCCAGGCGTTAAACGGGGAAAGCGAAGGCCCGGTGTGGCGCATGAGCTGCTTCACGGGACCGTCAATGAACTCCCTGGTGCCCAGGATCGCCCCGCCCAGGACGCGGCCCTGGCCGTCGATGTGCTTGGTGCCGGAGTAGACAATAACGTCGGCGCCGAACTGGCCGCACCGCTGGAGCAGGGGAGTGGCAAATACATTGTCGACGACGACTGTTGCGCCGGCGGCGTGGGCCAGGTCGCTGACGGCGGCGATGTCCACAATCTCCTGCATGGGGTTGGACGGCGACTCGAAAAACACGGCAGTGGTGGGCTGGGACAGGGCTTCGCGCCACTGGTCCAGGTCCGGCCCGTCAACAAACACCGTTTCCACGCCCCACCGCGGCAGGATCTCGTTCAGGATCACAAAGCAGGAACCGAACAGCGACCGGGCGGCAACCACGCGGTCGCCGGCAGCGAGGAGGGCGCCCAGGGCGGTAAAGACCGCTGACATTCCGGAGGCCGTGGCGAAGCACGCTTCGGTGCCCTCCAGCAGCCGCAGCCGCTCCTGAAAAGTGGCTACCGAGGGGTTGCCGTAGCGGGAGTAGACAAAACGCTGGTCCTCGCCGGTGAACGCCCGCTCGGCGGCGGCAGCGGATTCATAGACAAACCCTGAGTTCAGGAACAGCGCCTCGCTGGTCTCCTGGAAGTTGGTGCGGTCCAGGCCACCGCGGACCGCCTGCGTATCGGCGTTCCAACCGGCAGCGTCGTCATTAAAAGCCATTTAGTTGGTTCCCAGGTTGGTAGGCAGGCCGCGGTTCTTCCAGCCGTTGACGGTCCGTTCGCCATACCGGTCAGGCTCGCCCTCGAAGCCCTCCAGCACGTTGTATGAGGTGAAACCGGCCTGCGTCGCAGCGGTGGCAGCCGCGATGGAGCGCTGCCCGGAACGGCACAGGAACAGCAGTTCCGCGGCTGAATCCTCCGGAGCCTGCTGGCTGAGGTCGCTGATGAAGGCGGGGTTCGGGACGCCGCCGGGGAAGGTCCACTGAATAAACAAGGGATCGTTGTCCGTGGCCTTGGTGTCAGGAATGCCGATATGGGCCCATTCAGCTTCGGTCCGGACGTCCACCAGGATGGCGCCCTGCTCCAGCTTGGCCCATGCCTCCTGCGGGGTCAGGTCTCCGGCGTAGCTCATGCGTGCCCCTCGCCGTCGAATTCGAGGCTGTCCACTGCGGTTGCCACGGCGGCGTCCGCCGTGGCGATGGCGGCCGGCAGGACAACTGCCTGGGCCACAATCACACCTCCGCCGTTGTACGTGGCGGCGGGGCTTCCGTGCAGCACGTAGCCCTCCGCCAGTGCGGCCGAGATCCGCTCGCAGAACTCGCGGTTGTCCGGGCCGCTGATGAGGCGGTAGGACAGTCTCTCTTCAGGGGCAGGTGCGTCGGACACGACGGATCTCCTTCTCTCACGCTTGCAGCTCGAATGGTCGATATGCCGAGTATTCACCTGAGGCACCCCGCCGCGGAAGGGAGGGTTGCCGACCGGCCAGTCAGGGCTTAGTGCCGGTACTCATTACTCCCCAAAAACGTAACACTTGCCGCCCGGTGCCGCACGGCCGCCGTCGTCATGTTCCGTAACCGAGCCGCGCCGGGCACGGGGTCCTGGCGCGGCGGCCGGACCGATAAGGTTTGCATGGGGGCGCCGCCCCGACAGCTGGCTTCAGACCGGGGGGTTCCCATCAGCAATCGATCAGCCGCGCGGAGTGGCGGCACTGCCGTGCCCGGCACCCGGATTTTCCGCGCCTGTGCTGCCCTGCTGGCAGCGATGATGATGACAGTGCTGGCCATCGGGCTGCCGGCCGGGGCGGCACACGCTGCTGCGCCGGTTCCGGACGACCGCGGGCCCCTCCTTGGCGCCGTCCTGGAATGGGGCGAAGATACCGCCGCAGGTTTCGCGGACCGGCTGGGTGCACGGCCCGCAGTCCTGGGTCACGACATTGACTTTCCGTACCGGGATGCGGAGCGTAACGACCTCAAGGGCTTCCTGTACCAGGCGTCCGCCCAGGGCGCGCATGCCATGCTCACCGTCCGGCCCACCGTCCCGCTGGACCAGGTGGATTCAGGCTCTGCTGCCGCCTTCGCGGCGGAGGTGCGCACGCTCGCCGGCGGGTTCAAGGGCAAGCTCCTGATCCGGTTCGCGCCCGACATGAATTCCAGCTGGGTGGAGTGGGGCCAGCAACCGGCAGCGTACCGGGAGGCGTTCCGGACGCTCGCCGGCAAATTCCGGGCGTCCGACGGCGGCGCCCTGATGGTGTGGGCCCCTTTCCTTGGCAAGGACTACCCGTTCGAGCGGAGCAGGGCAGCCCCCGGTCCCGGAAGCGACGGGTTCAGCCTGCTGGACAGCAACGGGGACGGCAGTTGGAACGGTGCCGACAGCCCCTACGGGCCGTATTATCCGGGCGATGATTCCGTTGATTGGGTGGGCCTGAGTGCCTACCATGACGACACCTCGGGCGGGGCCGCCGTCAACTCCCTGCCCCGCGCTGGTGAGTTGCGGGAAATGCTGACATCGGCCGGCGGTGAGGACTTCTACGGCACGTATGCAGCCGGCAAGGACAAGCCGTTCCTGCTCCAGACCGCCGCCTTCTACAGCCCGGCGTCGGGAGGTGCCGCAGAGGCCGACATCAAAGTGAACTGGTGGGACCAGGTAGTGGGCACCATGACGTCGGCGGAATTCGCCCGGACCGCCGCCGTTGTGTGGGATGAGCGGACCAGCACCAGGGACACCGGGGTCGCCAGCATTAACTGGCTGCTGACGGGGAAACCGGACATTGCTGCAGCTGCCTCGGAGCGGCTCAAAAAATCCCCTGTGGTGACCGGGCCGGTGACGGAGGTGTCCACGGACGGCAGTTATTCGCATCCCAACACGTTGTCCGGCGTTGCCGCGTGGAGTGTTGGAGCGGCTTTGCTGATCCTCCTTGCCGCGCTGTGGCAGATTCCCGGACGGATCAACAACGCTTCCTCCTGGGCCTATGCGGATCCGTCCAAGCGTGACTCCCGCGTGGATCTGCTGCGCGGCATGGCGATCGTCTTTGTTGTGGTCAACCACCTGGGCATGACATCCCTCTTCCAGCTTTTTACCCAGGAAGCGGTGGGATTCGTCTCGGGAGCCGAATTGTTTGTCCTGTTCTCCGGCCTGGTGGTGGGCATGGTCTACGGGCCGCGCGTCAAGGACGACTTCGGCCGCGTGCTGGAGTTGACGTCGCGCCGCGCAGGCAAGCTGTACATGACGGCACTTGTGGTGCTGATCGGTGTCTTCCTGCTTTCGCTGCTGCCGGTTTTCCGTTCCGAGGTGCTGACCACGTTCGTGGACCAGGGAACGGGTGGAGCCGGCCATGGCGGTGCGGGCCGCACCTACGACCTTTACGCCGGCATGGGCTCCCTGCTGCAGTTCCCCGTACCGCCGGGGATCCTGCCCGCGATCCTGCTGCTGCAGTTCGGGCCGTGGCAGTTCAACGTGATGGGCCTCTACGTGGTGCTGCTGCTCGCCAGCCCCCTGATCCTTGCCGCGCTGGGCCGGGGCAAAGGGCTGTATGTGCTGGGTGCATCGATTGCTGCCTACGCCGCCGGCGCAACCACCCGTTTCCGGCTGCTCCCCTCGCAGTTCGAGGATTCATTCCCCCTGCTGGTATGGCAGGTGTTGTTTGTGATCGGGCTGGTGGCGGGGTACCACCGGCACCGCATCATTGCCTGGTTCTCGGCCCGGGTTTGGGTGGTGGCTGCCTGTACCGTCCTGGCCGTTGTCTTCGCGTTCCTGTCCTGGGGCAACCCGTACCTGGCCAATGGCTTCGACGTCCGGCTCGCCGTCATCCCGGACGCCACCTACCGCATCATGTACGACCTGTTTTTCGGCCGCACCTACCTGGCACCCGGCAGGCTGCTGAACGTGCTGGTCCTGGTGGTGGCGGCCTACGCGTTCCTGACGGCGTATTGGAAGCCGGTGCAGCGGACACTGGGGTGGTTCCTGATTCCGTTGGGCCAGGCAACCCTGTATGTGTTCATCATGCATGTGGTGCTGATTGCCGTGGTGGCCAACATTCCGGCCCTGCTGCAGGAGAACGTCCTGCTGAATACAGCGGCCTACGCCGTGCTCCTGGGGCTGCTGTGGGTCATGGTCAGGACCAGGTTCCTTTACCGGATCATTCCCACGTAGGCCCGGTCCGCAGGCCGCTGACCGCCTGGGGCAGAATTACCTGATGCAGCAGATGGTCCTGCCATTTGCCCGCGATCTTGAGGTAGTTGGGAGCCAGCCCGATCTCCTGGAATCCGGTGCGGTCCAGGATGCGACGGGATGCTGCATTGTGGACCAGCGTGGCGGCCTGGACGCGGTGCAGTCCCAGTTCCGCGCCGGCATAACCGAGCATGTAACGCACACCGGCCGTGGCAATGCCCCGGCCGGTGAGGTCGCGGTCCACCCAGTACCCGAGATTGGCGCTCAGGAACGGCCCCCGGACGATCCCTGTCAGGGTGATGGCGCCGACTATCCGGTCCCCGTGAAGTTCTGAGCCCCGTTGGTCGGTGTCGACCAGGACCCACGGCACCTCGGTTCCCGCGGACAGGTGCGCCCGTTTGGCGTGGATGATGTCCAGCTGGTGGGAGGCAGTGAAGAACGGGTCGAGCCGTTCCGGTTCCCAGGGTGCGAGGTGCCCCCGGTTGCGGAGATAGGCAGCTGACATTGCCCCGGCGTCGGTGGCAGCAAGCAGCCGGATCCCGACGCCGGGAGCAATCCCAGTCATTGAACCGTCCAGTGGGTGCTCCTAGACCAGGCCCGGGTAGCTGGCCATGATGTAGTCCGTCGCGGCGGGGCCCTTCATGCGCAGGCCGTTCCGGCCGGAGCCCACCCTGGCCTTCATGGCAGTCCAGAAATTGGATTCGGGGCCTGGTGCCTGCTGGTTGATGAAGCACCAGCTGGTGTACAGCCCGTACAGGCGGTCCCGGTCGAGGCTGGTTTCGTTGACTGTGTCGACGTGGGTGGCTTCGTGGAGAAAAAGGTCAAACTGCGAATGTGCCATGATGGCGTCCCTTCGCTCAGTGCGTGGCGCCGCCGTTCGGCTACAGCAGCCATAACCGGCGCCATGCACGGGGCGCCGGAGGGTTGATGCGGGCAACTTCGGTTGTTGCGGCCCTGAGCGGCGCTAATGCTCCATCTACAATGTAGACTTTACCTGTAGACCAGGAATCGGGCAAGCGCCCGGCAATTTGCCGGGAGGCAGCACAGCTCCGGTCCGGAACGGAATCCATGACTTCCCCGAGCGCAACCACCGAAGGCGGCCGGTCCCGCAAGGCAAGGCTGAGCAAAGAGGTGGTGCTCGCCAAGGCCCTTGAACTGGTGGACGCCGACGGCCTCGAATCGCTCACCATGCGGCGCCTGGGACAGGAGCTGGGGCGGGACCCGATGAGCCTTTACCGCTACGCCGAAAACCGGGCCGCACTGCTTGACGGGGTATCGGAACTGGTGCTGAACGAGCTGCCGGTCCATGCCGATGACCCGAACTGGAAAGGCCAGCTGAGGCTGATCGCCCACAGCTTGCGCCTCATTGCGTTGGAGCATCCCAACGTGGTCCCGCTCCTGGTCACGCGGCCTCTGTCCACCCCGCTGGGTCTCCGGCCGTTGGGGACCCTTCGCCCCCTGGAACAGATCCTGGCACTTCTCATTGAGGCCGGGTTCCAGCCACCGGATGCGCTGCACGTGTACCGCGCCTATTACGGCTTCCTGTATGGCCACATCCTCAATGAGCTCCAGGAGTTTGTGGTGGATCCGGAGGAGAATGAGGCCCTCCTGCGGCTGGGCCTGCACCGGCTCCCGGCCAAGGACTTCCCCCGCCTCCGGGCGCTGGCCCCTGCTCTCGCTGACTACGACGGGTACGCCGAACTGGACCAGGGCCTGACCATCCTGCTCTCGGGCCTGGAGTCCCAGCTGTTGAAGCAGGAAGCGGCGCCGACGCCCGTTTAAGGCCCGCCGGTCTTATTCGATGCCGGCAAACAGCAGGTTCAGTTCGTCCGACAGTTCCTTCCGCAGCGCAGGAGTGCCGATTTCCTGGCCATCGATGCGGTTGACCGGGGCGAGCAGGCGCACGCTGGAAATCAACCACACCGCGTCCGCATCCAACAGGTCGCGCGGCTCCAGCGGGCCGTAGCCGAGCTCCCAGCCGGCGGCCTTCGCGGCGATAAAGAGGGCGCCCTGCGAGGTGCCCGGCAGGATGCCGCTGTCCAGTTGAGGTGTGATCAGGCGTTTGACGGTGGTTCCGTCCGCGGACTTTTCCACATGCGCCAACAGCACCGTGGACGTGGGTCCCTCCAGGACGCGACCATCGGAGGAGTGGAAAATAACGTCGTCGGCACCCTGCTTGTGCGCGTGGCGCAGGGCGGCCATGTTGACGGCGTAGGAGAGCGTTTTGGCGCCCAACAGCAGCCAGGGCGCCCTTTCCCCCACTTCACTGTCGTAACCCCTGTCCAGGAGGATCACGTCGATGCCGGTTTCCCGTTGCCGCCGGCCCAGCTCACCTACCGGTGATACCTGGACCCAAGCGGTGGGCGCCACTGCCCCGTCCACACCGCGGGTCACCACCAGCTTGACCGCCAGTTCGTCTGCTGCCGGCGCGGCCGGCGGATGCTGGACGTGATGTTGGCCCAGCCCGGCCGCGATCGCGCGCCGCCACTGGTCCTCGCCCGGCACGTCCAGGTCCAGCGCTTCGGCGGAGCCGGCCAGCCGGTCCAGGTGGGCCTGGATCTTGCGGACCTTGCCATCCACGGCCAGCATGGTCTCGAAGATCCCGTCGCCGCGGGTGGCGCCCTGATCGGTGACCATCAGCTGGGGCTGCGACGCGTCTGCCAGGCGGCCGTCAGGAGCATCAGGGTCGAGAAAAACGAGAACCACGGGCGAAGGAGAGGTCATGGCTCCAGCTTAGTGCGGCGTTGCCCGGATAAGCTGGGCTGACGCCGTGGCCGGAATCCGTCCGCCGGGCGCTCATTCTCCGGGGGTCTGCTCGTGTTGTGGCCGTTTTCGCTTGCCGGTACCGCTCCGGGGTGGGTGGTGACCCTCCTGGCCGTGGCGGACCTTGTGATCAGGGTGCTGGCCATCGGCATCATTCCCGGCAACAGGCGGCCCACCACCGCCATGGCCTGGCTGCTGGGCATCTTCTTTGTGCCGTTCCTCGGCATTGTCCTATTCCTGCTGTTCGGCAATTTCCGGCTCTCCAGCCGCCGCCGCGAACAGCAGCAGCAGGTCAACGACAGGGTCCGGTCCGGGATATCCTCCCTGGCAGCCGCCGAAAGCGAGTACCACGGCCCCGAGTGGGTGAAGTCCGCCGGTGAACTGAACCACAGGCTGGGTTCGCTGCCCATGGTGGACGGCAACTCCGTGGAGCTTATCCCCGGCTACCCGGACTCGATCCTGGCCATGACCGAAGCCGTGCGGAAAGCGAAGAAGTTCGTCAACGCCGAGTTCTACATCATGAGTTCGGACCACATCACCAACGACCTCCTCACGGCCCTCGAGGAGGCCGCAGAGCGCGGCGTCGAGGTCAGGGTCCTGTTCGACCACATCGGCACCCTCCGGGTTCCCGGCTACCGCAACCTGCTGAAGCGGCTGAGGGCGGGCAAAATCCAGTGGAAGCGGATGCTTCCGTTGCTGCCCATCCACGGCCAGTGGCGCCGGCCGGACCTCCGGAACCACCGCAAGATCATGGTGATCGACGGCGAAATCGCCTTCTCCGGGTCGCAGAACCTGATCGAGCCCTCCTACAACAACGCGCGGCACCGCCGGGCCGGACGCGAGTGGGTGGAGCTGATGGCGTGCCTGCAGGGCCCCATCGTGACCACCCTGAACGTCGTTTTCGCCACGGACTGGCTCAGCGAGACGGACGAGTCGCTGGAGGACCAGCTGCAGTTGCCGGCCAACACCGCACCGGGCAACGTCACGGCACAGGTTGTTCCCAGCGGTCCCGGGTTCATCACCGAGAACAACCTGCGGCTCTTCAACACCCTTATCTACTCGGCCCAGCAGCGGATTTCCATCTGCAGTCCGTACTTTGTTCCCGACGATTCCCTGCTCTATGCCATCACCACCGCAGCGCAGCGGGGCGTGGAGGTGGAACTCTTTGTCTCCGAGAAGGGCGACCAGTTCCTTGTCCACCATGCCCAGCGGTCCTACTATGAGGCGCTGCTGGAGGCAGGAGTGCGCATCTACCTGTACAAGGCGCCTTTTGTCCTGCACGCAAAGCACTTCACGATCGACGACGAAGTGGCGGTGCTGGGCTCCAGCAACATGGACATGAGGTCCTTCTCGCTGAACCTTGAAGTCTCGGTCATGCTGATGGGCGCCGACATCGTCACCAAGATGCGGGCAGTGGAAAACACCTACCGCGGCATTTCCCACGAGCTGAAGCTTGCCGACTGGCTCAACCGGCCGCTGGCCGCCCGCTACGTGGATAACGTGGCCAGGCTGACGGCGACAGTCCAATAGCAGCGGTCCGTCCGCCTAGGGGTCCGGAAAGTGCGCGCCCAGCGTGGACAGGACGCCGTAGGCTTTGGTCCGGATTTCCTGGTACTCGTCCTCAGGATCGGAATCCGACGTGATGGCGCCGCCGATGCCCAGGCCCAGTTCCATGGCGCCGCCGGGGCCGGCGCTGATCACCAGGGTCCGGATGGTCACGGCCAGGTCAGTGGCCCCGTTGAGCGAAAAATAGCCGATGGCGCCGGAGTACAGCCCCCGGGGCCCGGTCTCGAGCCGGTCGAGGATGGCCATGGTACTGATTTTCGGGGCGCCCGTCATGGAACCGGCCGGAAAGCAGGCCG
The DNA here is from genome assembly GCF_001238605.1 of Arthrobacter sp. ZBG10. Classification (NCBI taxonomy): domain Bacteria; kingdom Bacillati; phylum Actinomycetota; class Actinomycetes; order Micrococcales; family Micrococcaceae; genus Arthrobacter; species Arthrobacter sp. ZBG10. The sequence continues at coordinate 29,528 of NZ_LFQH01000053.1, forward strand.
CCACTGCTTCGGCGCGGGAGGAACCGGGCAGCAGCCGGGCGTCGATGGTACTCACCATCTGGTGGACGGTGGCGTAGCTTTCGATGGCGCACAGTCGGCTGACGGTGACGGAACCGGGGACGGCAAAGTGGCTCAGGTCGTTCCGCAAGAGGTCAACAATCATGATGTTTTCCGCCCGGTCCTTGGGCGAGGACGCCAGGTCCGCCTGCAGCGCCCCGTCCTCGGCGGCGTCGGCACCCCGGCGGCGGGTGCCCTTGATCGGTTCGGCGCGCATCCCGCCGTCGGCCGCGATTTTCAGGAAACGCTCGGGCGAGGTGCTGGCCACCGTCAGGCCGCCGAACCGCAGGTAGCTGGCAAACGGTGCCGGGTTGCGGTGCCGCAGGTCCAGGTAGGTGGACCACGGGTCCAGTGTCCCGGCCGGCACCGAGGCTTCCAGCGCCGTGGTCAGGCAGACCTCGTAGGAGTTGCCGTCCGCGATCTGGTCCTTGGCGGCATCGACCTTGCCCCGGTATGCGGCAGCCGAATCGCGGCTCCGGAAGGACGGCGCAGGGCGGCTGCCGGCAGTGGGGCGTCCGACGGCGGTGCTGCCGCCGTCCGCCGCCGGCACGGCAGCCACGGTGGTCCTTGCCGTGTGCAGCCAGTGCCGGGCGTCCGGGGCCTCCAGTGCCAGCAGCCAGACCGTGCCTTCTTCGTGGTCAATGACCACTGCGCGACCGGCAAAAATCAGGGCTGCATCGGGGGTGGCCGCGGACAGGTCTGAACCGCCGGTTTCGCGTTTCAGCTCAAAGCCCAGGCAGCCCAGCCAGCCCAGGGCAAACTGGGCCGGATAGCCGTCCGGTGTCCGTACCGCCCGGCGCCCCCACACGGTGTGCAGCCAGCGGAAAAACGGCCCGGGTACGGTGGCTGCCGCTGAGCCGGTGCTGATCAGGCTGGTGCCGGATTGGTGCGTGACGAATTGGCCGAACGTCCCGCCGTCGTCCGCCATGATGCTGAAGCGGTTGCGTTCCGGAACAGCGGTGGCTGAATTCGAGGAGTCGAGCCAAACAGCGTTGGGTGATTCGGAATACAGGGCACGGAAAAGGGCGGGCGCGTCCGGCAGGCCCTCAAGCCGTTCCGTGAGCAGCTGCAGGCCCCGCCGCGCCGAAAGTTCGGGGGCCAGCACCGGGGCAAGGGCTGGGAGGTAGGGCAGGAGCTGCAGCACGTGCTCCGGGGCCGACGTGCCTGCGGAATTGTTGACCCGAATGCCCGCCTGGTGCGGCGCATCGTCCGTGGCAAGCCACTCATCCTCCTGGGCAGCCCACTGGTCCCAGAAGGGTTCATACGTGGCCCCATCGCGGTCCATGGCGCGGGATTTGCGAAGCCCGGGAGGTGCTTCCGCCCAGATGGCGGCGCTCAGGAAGGGCCGGGCAGCGGCAGCTGCCGCACCTACCCCTTCCACAATCACGATTTCCGCCGGAAGCGTTACCTGGGTTCCACCGTCGTAATGGTTTTCCCAGTCCCAGCTGGTCCACGTTGCTGCCTCGCCGCGGGCCAGGGGAGTGAGCACTGTGGCCACGTACCGTTCGATTCCCGCCGCGAGCCCGTTCCACCCGGGGTAGATGTCCTCCAGGTGGAACAGGGAAACCCTGTGATGGGCCCGCAGCCTGGCCGCCAGTTCCACGGCCAGCGTTGTCTTCCCTGCGCCGGAGCGCCCGTCGATGGCGATGATGACGGGGGCTGGGCTCATGGACTGAAGCGTACCGCTAACCCTGGCGGGCTTTCATCCGGGGGTTCTTTTTATTGATCACAAACGTCCTGCCGCGGCGCCGGACAATCTGGGCGCCCGGGATCTTCTTCAAAGCCCGCAGCGAATTCCGTACTTTCATGGTGTTCTCCTTGTTCCATTGGGTGGGTGGCGTTGGGGGCGACGCTGCCGGCGCCTTACGTGGCCGGCGTCAGCCCGAATGGGTCCGGCAGGCGGTGCCCTGCTGCCAGTTCCCTGTCGGTGAGCTCGCAGTCCTTCAGGAGCCGCGAGATTTCGGCGGGGTCCAGGTCCTCGCCTGTCGCGGCGATGAACGAGTCCGGCGCTGTGGCCGGGACGCCCGCAGCCGCTCCGTGGCTGTCCGAGGGCCAGGCGCCGGCGTTTTCCAGCCAGACCCGGGGTCCGATGCCCTGGAGGGTGATCCGGCAGCCCGGCGCCGATGCCACGTTGAACTGGCCCCGGAGGACGCAGCAGCCCGCCGCCAGGGTTCCCAGGGCCAGGCGGAACCTGCCCGGATGCAGTTCCCTGTCCAGGCGGTGGACGACAGTGGTGAACGGGGACGCGGCGCCAGGCCGGGCCCGCCCGGCCTGTGCCGGGGCGGTGCCCGGTTCGCACCGGGCCGCGGACGCCCCGTAGTGGAACCGGCCACGCCTTAGGTCCGCGCCGGCCGCCGCGATGTGTGCGTGCGGCGCCAGCGCCTGGACCAGGTGCAGGCCGCGCTCCTGGCCGGCCGGATGTGCGGGCATGATGTCCGGCTGGGCAGGGAGGATGGTGTCGGCAAAGTCCAGTTCCCCCACCATAAACTCGCCGGGTGTGCGTTCATCTCCCGGCGCGGGGGTGAAGCCCGATTCGAAGAGCGTGTGGGCATCCCAGAGGTGGTCCTCCATGGCATCCGGAGCGCAGGCCAGAATGACGGACCCCACCAGGGCAGGCCGGCCCAGGCCCCGGTTAAGGGCGGCGATTGCAGTCGCTGCCGGCAGGGCCGGGGGCAGCCCGATGATGATGGGCCGTGCGTTGGCGGCAAGCAGTTCCTCCACCGCGGGTACCAGGTCCAGCCGCACGGCGCAGCTGAGGCAACTGTGTTCCAGTATGGTTTCCGTGCGGTCCCGGCGCCCTGCGGCGTCGACGGTCCTGCGGATCACCAGGCCCTCGTCCAGCAGGTCCTGGACCACCACCACGCTGCCGGGATGTGCTGCTGCCGCGGCCTCGCATGCCTGCTGCCGGCAGAGGGCGTCGAGAGAGCTGATGACGAGAATGTCCATGCCCGCAGTTTAGATGAGAATCATTCTCATTTGCAAATACAAGGGGAAGGGGAGTCCCCTCAGTGGTTGCTGAGCTGCGGGTCCCTAGCCACGGCGTTTTTGAGGTGCCTCAGGAGTCCCGGAAGGGCTGTGTGGATCTGATGCCACACCGCATCAAAATCCGCGCGCCCGCCGTACCAGGGGTCCTCGATGCCCTGGTCCAGCAGGTCGTGTCCCGCCATTGCGGGATCGAAGCTCCGGAGCATCCGGATCTTCCGCAACGCATCACCGTCCGGGGCGGCCTCGCTCAGCCAGGCGTAGTGGTCGATGTCCAGCGCCAGGATGAGATCGCGTTCGCGGAACCATGCCTGGTCCCACGCGCGGGCAACGTGCTGGCCTGAGCTGAGTTGGGTATCCGCCAGGCGGCGGGCGGCGCGGGGGTCGATGGGCCGGCCGGCTTCGTAGCCGGTGGTTCCCGCGGAATCCACCTCCACCAGCCCCTCGAGCCCTTCGCGTTCCAACGCTGCGCCCAGCATGATCTGGGCCATGGGCGACCGGCAGATATTGCCAGTGCAGACGGCGATGACGCGGTATGGGCTCGACGGTGAGTTCATTGCTCTAGCATGCGCGCTGGGACGCCAGTTGGCCAGAGGTGCGTTCATAAAGGTTTACGGGCTTGTAAACTCCTGTGAATTTCCGTCATATCCGTCGTTGCGGGCAACGTCGGGCAACGCGGACAGTGCGGGCGCGAAGGTCAGTGGATCAGGGCCAGCAGGATTCCCACGGCAATGAACAGGGTGCCAAAGACCTTGCTCAGCACCAACTGGCCCCGCGGCGTTTGGGTGAACCGCTGGAAAGACCGTGCGGCGGCCGCAAAGAAGAACCACATCACCAGGATGTCGATGACCACCACGGTGGCCGTCAGGACCGCGTACTGCACAAGCAGGGGTTCGTCCGTGCGGATGAACTGGGGCATAAACGCGAGGAAAAAGACGATGGCCTTGGGGTTCAACAGGTTGACCCAGAGGCCGCGGCGGAAAATCGACCACGCCGGCTCGTTGCGCAGCGCGGCCGCCTCCTGCTTTGCAGGGTCCGGCTTGCTGAGGAACTGCCGGATCCCCAGGTACACCAGATATGCGGCACCGGCGTAGCGGATCACGTTGAAGGCGACGGGCGAACTGGAGACCAGGACCCCCACTCCCAGCGCAACAATCGCCACGTGGATCACCAGTGCCAGCTGCTGTCCCAGGATGCCCCAGATTGATCGCACAAAGCCGGCGCTCAGGGAATTGCTCATCGTGTTGATGGCGCCTGCTCCCGGCGTGAAGCTGATCAGGACGCCGGCGCCGGCCAGGGCCAGCCAAAGGGAGAATTGCACCAGACAATACTAGTGCCCCCAGGGCGCCGCTGCTGAGGCGGGTGGGGGCTTGGGGCCGGATCAGGCCCGGGCGATGACCTCGCCGTTGGGGATCAGGAACCAGCCGTCGTCGGTGGAACCCCAGCGGTGCCAGCCGGCGGAGATCCGGGCCAGGTCGGCGGGGTTGGCGAAGTCGTACTCCAGGGCCTGCTCAGCGAAGGCCGAATGCAGGACGCGTTCGCCCCAGACCCGCGCCTGCCACCGGCGCTGCTGCCCGGTGGCGTACAGCCAGTTGCTGCTGGTGGGTGCAACGTCGGTGAACCCGGCGGACTGCGCCCACGAGACCAGGCGCCGGCCGGCATCGGGCTCGGCGCCGTTGCGCCGGGCGATGCGCTGGTACAGCTCCATCCATTCGTCCAGTTCGGGGATGGCGGGGTACCAGCTCATGCCGTGGAAGTCGGCGTCGCGCACAGCGACGATGCCGCCGGGCTTGGCCACGCGGCGCATTTCCCGCAGTGCTTCGACCGGGTCCGTCAGGTGCTGCAGGACCTGGTGCGCGTGGACGACGTCGAACACGCCATCCTCGAACTCGAGGTCGTAGATATTACCGGCCACAAAATCCACGTTCTCCACGCCGCGCTCCACGACCAGGGACTGCGCCTGGCGGATGATGTCCGGCGAGCGGTCCAGCCCCGTCACTGCGCCCGGAGCCACCAGGGCGGCGAAGTCGCAGGTGATGCTGCCCGGCCCGCAGCCCACGTCCAGCAGCGTGGTCCCCGGCGGAAGGTGGGGCAGGACAAACGCCGCGGAATTCTCGGCCGTCCTGGCGGCGTGGGCGCGGACCACCGATTCGTGGTGGCCATGCGAGTAGATATCTTCCTGGGGCTGTTCCGCACTCATAGCCAAACGCTACCCCCAGGGGCAGGGATCCGTGCCGCAAACGTGCCGGTGCAAGGGTCCGCGGCTCAGCCAGGCCGGCGGGCGTCGGCGGAATGCACTTCCCGGGCCGAGATGGTGGCCTCCACCATGGCCGTCATGAACCGGGTCACGGTGTCCAGTTCGGCTGGCGAAAACCCTGCCATGGCGCCGTTCATAAAGCGGGACAGGGGCGCGAAGATGGCCCCGCCGTCCTCGAAGGCCTTGGGGGTCATTTTGAGTTGAACCTGCCGGCGGTCCGCGCTGTGCCGCTCCCGGACCACGTGGCCGGAGTGGTCCAGCCGGTCGATCAGGGCGGTGGTGGCCGGTGAGCTCAGGTGCAGCTCCTTCCGCAACAGCCCGGGCGTGACGGTATTGCCCTTCGCGGTGTGGCGCATGATCACCGCCAGCGCGTTCAGGTCCGTGCGGTGCATGTCCTGGCGTCCGCCGGCAGCATCCACGTACCGGTTGGCTTCAAGGGTGAACTCCTGCAGGAGCCGGATCAGCGGGTGCGGTCCGCCGCCCTGGCCCTGGCCCGAGCCGGAGGCCGGGCCGGGCAGTGGCGCAGGGTCTGCGGAGGGAGTGTTGCCGTCCATGTCCACCATCTCCTTTCCGGTGTCGGATTGCGCCAGCCGTACTGACGGATATTACTTCACCAAGCCGGGAGCCCCGCTCACTTGCAGAAAAGCTTGACTGGCACTTATCTCTATCATGGAGATAGTCTATTCTGGAATCAATAGTACGCCCAAGCCCGGAAGGCATCATGAAAAATCACATCCCAGGAACGGAACGCGTCCCGTTCTGGCTTCGCTGGCTGGTCCCCGTCCTCCTGGTGCTGACGTGGCTCGCGGTGGCCGGCGTCGGCGGGCCCACGTTCGGCCGGCTGGATGAGGTCTCCTCCAATGACCAGGCCTCTTTCCTCCCCGCCAGCGCCGAGGCCACCGCCGCCCAGGAGTGGCAGTCAAAATTCCGGGACTCGGATGAGGTCCCCGGCATCATCGTGATCGAAAACGCAGATCCCATGACCCCGGCCCAGCTGGGTGAAATGGCGGAACTGAAGACCCGGCTGGCTGAGCTCAAGCTGGGCAGCGCCGTCATCGGCCCGATCCCCTCCGAAGACGGCCGGGCGGTGCAGTTTGTGGCACCCATCGATTCCTCCGGTGAGCTCAAGGAGGCAGTGAAGGAGCTCCGGGACACCGTGGCTGAAGCCGCCCCGGACGGCATGCAGACCTACGTCACGGGCCCGGCAGGCCTGGCGGCGGACCTCACCGCCGCCTTCGCCGGAATTGACGGCATCCTCCTGCTGGTGGCCCTGGGCGCCGTGTTTGTGATCCTCCTGATCGTCTACCGGTCCCTGCTGCTGCCCATCGTGGTGCTGCTGACCTCGGTCTTCGCATTGTGCGCCGCCATCCTGCTGGTCTTCGGCATGGCAAAGGCCGGTTGGATCCAGCTGAACGGGCAAAGCCAGGGCATCCTGTCCATCCTGGTCATCGGCGCCGCCACGGACTACGCGCTGCTGTTTGTGGCGCGGTTCCGTGAGGCGCTGACCCACACCACCAACCGGACGGCGGCAGTCCTCAAGGCCTGGAAGGCATCCTTCGAGCCCATCCTCGCCTCCGGCGCCACGGTGATCATTGCCCTGCTGTGCCTGTTGTTCTCGGACCTGAACTCCAACAAGGCGCTGGGTCCCGTGGCCGCAGCCGGCATCCTCTGCTCGCTCTTTGCGGCGCTCACCCTGCTGCCGGCGCTGATGGCGCTGTTTGGCCGGGCCGCCTTCTGGCCCTTCCGCCCCAAGCTGGTCCCCGCAGGAGAGCGCGAGCCGGAGCTTGTGACCGGATTGGAAGGCCAAAAGGGCCTCTGGCGCGCCACAGGCTCCCTGGTTTCCCGGCGGCCACGCATCATCTGGGTAGGTTCGGTGCTCCTGCTGGTGCTGGCCGCAGGTGGCCTGCTGCAGCTCAAGGCCAACGGCGTGCCGCAAACGGACGTTATCCTCACCGCATCCAATGCCGTTGACGGCCAGGACGCGCTGGCTCGGCACTTCGACGCAGGCAGCGGCAGCCCCGCCGTCGTGGTGGCGGACGAAAGCAAGGCCGCGGACGTCCTCGACACCGTAAAATCGGCCGACGGCGTAGGGGAGGCCTATCTGCTGGCTCCCGGCAGTGTGCCCATCACCGGCGCCCCGGGGACTCCCGCGGACCCGGACGTCCGCGACGGCAAGGTGCTGATCAACGCAACGCTGAACTCCGCGGCGGACTCGCTGGAGGCAGAGGAAGCAGTCAAGGAGCTCCGCACCAATGTCAGGGACGTGGACCCGGGTGCGCTGGTGGGTGGTGTCACGGCCACTGCACTGGACACCAACACCACCGCCCAGCGCGACCTGGTGATCATCATCCCCGTGGTCCTGGTGGTGATCCTCTTCATCCTGATGCTGCTGCTGCGATCCGTGGTGGCGCCGGTCCTGCTGGTGCTTTCGGTGGTGCTGTCCTACGCCGCGGCCATGGGCGTTTCGGCGCTTGTTTTCAACAACATCTTCGGGTTCTCCGGAGCCGACGCCACCGTGCCGCTGTTCGGCTTTGTGTTCCTGGTGGCCCTGGGTGTTGACTACAACATCTTCCTGATGAGCCGGGTCCGCGAGGAGTCCCTCAAGCACGGCACCCGTCCGGGAATCCTGCGTGGCCTGGGCGTCACCGGCGGCGTCATCACATCCGCGGGTGTGGTCCTGGCCGCAACGTTTGCGGCTCTGGGTGTCATTCCCATCATGTTCCTGGTGCAGCTTGCCTTCATCGTGGCATTCGGTGTCCTGCTGGACACGGTGCTGGTGCGCTCGCTGCTGGTCCCGGCCCTGGCCTACGACCTTGGCGCAAAGATCTGGTGGCCCAGCAAGCTGGGCCGCGGCCTTCCCGCCGGCCCCGCCCAGCAGGCCCAGCACATTCCGAAGCATTCCGCTGAGGAGGAGCCCGCCGCCGAGGCGGCCCGCTGAGTTCCCGGGCTTCGTTCCAAAAGTTGCTGCCGCCACCGGTCACCGGTGGCGGCAGCGTCGTTTCCCGCGCGAGCCCGGGCTGGCCTGAAGGCGACCCGTTTACCGGCCGGCGTCGGCCCCAACCGTGACGGCGGCCCGGCCGGCTGTTCCGTCGGCGCTGCTGTCCTGCCGGTCCGGATCGCCGGCGCGTGCGCGGCTGATGGCCGCGAACGCCGCCAGGATCGTGACGATCCCGCCGTAGAGGTAGGTGGTGGTGGGCAGTGACAGGACGGGTGCCAGCAGGCCGGCCAGGACGGCGGGAATGCCGAACGCCGTGTAGGCCACCACAAACAGGGACGCGAACGTGCCGGCCCGTTCGTGGTCCTCCACCAGCGGGCTGATGGAACGGATGACGCCCATAAAGGCCGTGCCGAAGCCCGCGCCGGCCACCACAACGGTGGCGAGGAAGATAGGAAACGAGTTCAAGCCCAGGGCAACCATGCTCAGGGCAGTGCCTGCCGCCAAAGCCGTGGTGCCGAAAATGGTGATGGTGCGTGCGGGGAAATGGTGCAGGACGGCCGCTGCGATGGAGCCGGTGCCGGCGAGGGTGGTGATAACAATGCCCTGCCACACGTGTTCCTGGATCCCGAAGGTGGTGTGCACAATCGCGGCGCCCAGCGAGAGGTAGAGTCCGCCGGTGGCCCAGCCGGCGAAGACGGCGGGAGTGCCGCTGACAAAGGCGCCCCGGGCTGCGGCCGGAATGGTGATGTGCGGCCTGAGCGAGGCTGCCCAGCCGGATGTACGCGGCGAGGTCTCCGGGACTGCCCAGACCAGGGCTGCAAACACAACGTAGAGGCCTGACAGCGAAATGAACACCAGGGCACGGGGTTCGGCCAGCAGGTCCAGGAGCAGACCCGATGCGAGGGCGCCCAGGGCGAGGCCGCCCAGAGGCGCCACCGTGTTCCACGCTGCACCGGCGCCGGGTTTGTCCTCCGGCTCCAGGTCGGCAATGGCCGCCGAGAGGGTGGTCAGCAGCACCCCGCTGGCGATGCCCTGCAGCACCCTCGCCACCAGCAGCATGGCCAGCGAATCCGCCAGGAGGAATGCGGTGACACTGGCAGCCAGCAGGATGAAGGCAACACTGATGACCGGGCGCCGGCCCAGGTGGTCCGAGATGGACCCAAACACCAGCAGGGCGGCCAGCAGGGCAACGGCATACACGGCGAAAACGCCTGTGGTGGCAACCGGCAGCAGGTGCAGCTGCTCCTGGAGCGTGGGGTAGAACGGCGAGGGTGCACTGGCGCCCGCCATCATGGCTGCCGTGGCAGCGGCGACCAGGCCGAAGCCCAGCCGCCTGCGTGCCTGGGGACGACCGTTTCCGGGGACGGGACTCACAACCGGCCACCTTCCTGTTTGCCCTCAAAGGAGCGTTGGTTCGAAAAGACTCGAAGTGTCAGCGTACTGGCATCACCGCGAAGGTTCAACTAATATCGAACCGTGGCGACAACGGCGAACCTTCCGCACCCCGACCGGGCAGGCCTCCTGCTGCCGGGAGTGCTGTTTGCCCTGAGCGATCCCGATCGCCTGGACATCGTCCGCCAGCTCCGCTCCGGCCCGCTGGACATGGCCGACTGCTCGCTGAGTAATCCGGACATGCCCAAGTCCACCAAGTCGCATCTGATGAAGGTGCTCCGCGAGGCCGGCGTCATCCGCAACGAGGCCAACGGCCGCGGCCGCCGTTTGACCCTGCGGTCCGAGGACCTGGAGGCCCGCTTTCCCGGCCTCTTGGCCGCCGTCCTGGACGCCCCCGCCGCCGGTTGACCACCAGGGCAGCCCGGCGCAACGTTCTCCGATAGCGAACGGAAGGGCCGCCGTCGTCCGTTCCGGCTGCCTGGAAACTGCGGATTTCCGGACCCCTGCCGGCGTCGAATGGCACCTTCCTCGCCAAGGTTGAGTGCACCTCACTCAACTTTCGATTGACAACTTTCCGTCCATGAGTAAAGTTGAGTGCAGAACGCTCAATGATCGGGCGCCATCCAGTTTCCAAGAAAGAAGGAAGCAACACATGTCACGTGCAGTAGGTATCGACCTCGGAACAACCAACTCCGTCGTCTCCGTTCTCGAAGGTGGCGAGCCCACCGTTATTGCCAACGCCGAGGGTGGCCGCACCACGCCGTCCGTCGTTGCATTCTCCAAGTCCGGCGAAGTCCTGGTCGGCGAGATCGCCAAGCGCCAGGCCGTCAACAACATCGACCGCACCATCGCCTCCGTCAAGCGCCACATGGGCACCGACTGGACCGTTGCCATCGATGACAAGAAGTACACCCCGCAGGAAATCTCCGCGCGTACGCTGATGAAGCTGAAGAACGACGCCGAGTCCTACCTGGGCGAAAAGGTCACCGACGCCGTCATCACCGTCCCGGCCTACTTCAACGACGCCGAGCGCCAGGCCACCAAGGAAGCCGGCGAGATCGCGGGCCTGAACGTCCTGCGCATCGTCAACGAGCCCACCGCAGCAGCCCTGGCGTACGGCCTGGACAAGGGCAAGGAAGACGAACTCATCCTGGTCTTCGACCTCGGCGGCGGAACGTTCGACGTCTCCCTCCTCGAAGTCGGCAAGGACGAAGACAACTTCTCCACCATCCAGGTCCGCTCCACGGCCGGCGACAACCGCCTCGGCGGCGACGACTGGGACCAGCGCGTTGTTGACTACCTGCTGAACCAGCTCAAGGTCAAGGGCATCGACCTGTCCAAGGACAAGATCGCCCTCCAGCGCCTCCGCGAAGCTGCCGAGCAGGCCAAGAAGGAACTCTCCTCCTCCTCCAGCACCAACGTCTCCCTGCAGTACCTTTCGGTCACCGCAGACGGCCCCGTGCACCTGGACGAGCAGCTCACCCGCGCCAAGTTCCAGGACCTCACCAAGGACCTGCTGGAGCGCACCAAGAAGCCGTTCCACGACGTCATCAAGGAAGCCGGCATCAAGCTTTCCGACATCGACCACATCGTCCTGGTGGGCGGCTCCACCCGTATGCCCGCCGTCTCCGAACTGGTCAAGGAACTGGCCGGCGGCAAGGAGCCCAACAAGGGCGTCAACCCGGATGAGGTTGTGGCCGTTGGCGCAGCCCTCCAGGCCGGTGTGCTGAAGGGTGAGCGCAAGGACGTCCTCCTCATCGACGTCACCCCGCTGTCGCTGGGCATCGAAACCAAGGGCGGCGTCATGACGCACCTGATCGAGCGCAACACCGCGATCCCCACCAAGCGGTCCGAGACCTTCACCACGGCCGACGACAACCAGCCGTCCGTGGCCATCCAGGTCTTCCAGGGCGAGCGTGAGTTCACCCGGGACAACAAGCCGCTGGGCACGTTCGAGCTGACCGGCATCGCACCGGCTCCGCGCGGCGTCCCGCAGGTCGAGGTCACCTTCGACATCGACGCCAACGGCATCGTCCACGTGTCTGCCAAGGACAAGGGCACCGGCAAGGAACAGTCCATGACCATCACGGGCGGCTCCAGCCTCTCCAAGGAAGACATTGACCGCATGGTCAAGGACGCCGAGGAGCACGCAGCAGAGGACAAGGCGCGCCGCGAGGCCACCGACACCCGCAACACTGCCGAGCAGCTGGCTTACTCCGTGGACAAGCTGATCGCGGACAACGCCGATAAGCTGCCCGAAGAGGTCAAGACCGAGGTCCAGGCCGACGTCGACGACCTCAAAAAGGCCCTCGAAGGCACCGACGACGCAGCCGTGAAGACTGCCTTCGAGAAGCTGCAGGCTTCCCAGGGCAAGCTCGGCGAGGCCATCTACGCCCAGCCCGGTGCCGCTGATGGCGCCCCCGGCGCTGAAGGCGCTGACGGTGCCGCCGGTGACAAGGCTGCCGACGAGGACATCGTCGACGCCGAGATCATCGACGAAGACGAAGCGAAGAAGTAGCCATGCCGCACCACGGTAACGAGGAAGAGCACAACTCATCCGCGGGACACGAAGGCAAGGGACCCGAGCCGGTCATCCGGGACAACCGCAAGGTTGATCCGGAAACCGGTGAGGCCCGGCACCCCGAAGGTGCACAGGCCGGCGGCGCTGAGCCCGCAGCAGCGGACTCAGAAGGCGACGCCCTGTCCCAGGCCGAGGAGATCCTCAACGGCATTGAAGTGCCGGCAGAGGAATCCGTGGCCCAGGGCGCAGGCACCGCTGAGGCGGCCGAGCTGAAGAACGACCTCCTCCGCCTGCAGGCCGAGTACGTCAACTACCGCAAGCGCGTTGAACGCGACCGCGCCGTGGCAGGGGAAATGGCCGTCATCGGCGTCCTGAACTCCCTGCTTCCGGTCCTGGATGACGTCGACGCCGCCCGCCAGCACGGTGACCTGACCGACGGCCCCTTCGCCGCGATCGCCACCAAGCTGGAGAACGCGCTGAAGACCTACGGCCTGGTCCGCATCGATGAGACAGGCGTGGAGTTCGATCCCACGATCCACGAAGCCCTCATCCAGCAGCCCGGCGAAGACATCGAGGTTGACACCGTCAGCCAGGTGCTCCGTTCAGGCTACAAGTCTGGCGAACGCGTCCTCCGGGCCGCACAGGTCATCGTCGCAGTTCCGGCCTGATCCTCACCTCGGCGCCGGACGGATGAGGGGCCCCGCCCCTTCGCGTGGAGGCAAAGTCCTCACGGACTTTGCCTCCACGCTCCGGCAGGCCCGATGCCACTCCCGGGCCCCTCATCCGTCCGGCGCCTAAGCGGCAATCTCGCCTAAGGTGAGGTGACCGCGTAGAGCGTCGGTACAACTGAGAAGTACGAGAAAGGAAACGCCATTGGCTAGCCAGGATTGGGTGGACAAGGACTTTTACGCGATCCTTGGTATCGCCAAGGACGCTTCCGACGCCGACATCAAGAAGGCGTACCGGAAACTTGCCCGCCAGCACCACCCGGATACTAACTCGGGGGACGCTGCTTCGGAGAAGAAGTTCAAGGACATCTCCGAGGCCTACTCGGTGCTGTCGGATCCGGATGAGCGCCAGCAGTATGACGCCATCCGGGCCATGGGCGGCGGCGCACGCTTCGCCCCCGGCGGGACCGGCGGCGGCAACGGCGGGTTCGAGGACATGTTCGGTGGCCTGTTCACCGGCAACACCGGCCGGCATGCGGGCGGGTTCAACCCGTCATCCGGCGGCATTCCGCCCGAGTTCGCTGACCTTTTTGGTGGCGGCTTCGGCGGCGGCGCAGGTTTCCAGCGCCCGCCTGCCAAGGGCGCGGACCGGACCGCAACCACCAGCATTTCATTCTCCGGCGCCATCCGGGGGACCACCATCGGCCTGCGGGAGCCGAACGGCGAGGTCATCGACGTGCGGGTCCCCGCCGGCATCAAGGACGGCCAAAAGATCCGCGTCCGCGGCAAGGGCCAGCCCGGCGCGGCAGGCAACGGCGACCTTATGGTGGCCGTGTCCGTGAAGCCGCACGACTTCTACACCCGCGACGGCGACAACCTCCGTATCCACGTCCCCGTCACCTTCCCCGAAGCCGCGCTGGGCGCCGACATCGAAGTACCCACTGTTGACGGCGAAAAGGTGCGCGTCCGCGTGCCGGCGGGAACGCCGTCGGGCCGTACCCTGCGGGTCAAGGGCAAAGGTGTGGCAACGGCGAAGGCTGCCGGCGACCTGCTGGTGACCATCGACGTCGCCGTTCCCAAAAACCTGAGCAAGGAAGCCGAGGCCGCCGTCAAGGCGTTTGCCGAAGCCACCGCCGGTGCTGACGTCCGGGAAGGCCTGGCCGCGAAGGCCCGGCTCTAGGAGCGCGTGCCATGGACATCAGCGCTGACCAGCCCATCTTTGTGATCTCCGTGGCGGCCGAGCTGGCGGACATGCACCCCCAAACGCTGCGCCAGTACGACCGGATGGGCATCGTTTCGCCCAGCCGCGCCCCCGGCAAGTCCCGGCGCTATTCGCAGCGGGACATTAACATGCTGCGGGAGGTGCAGCGGCTCTCCCAGGAGGGTGTCTCCCTGGAGGGCATCAAACGTATCCTGGAGCTGGAGAACCAGGTAGCGGCACTGCAGCACCGGGTGACCGAACTGGCAGGGGAGCTGGCCCGCCGGCCGCAGTCCTTCGACTCGCGCATCTTCGCCGCGGGCGCCGCCGGTGACGTGGTCAGCCTGGCCCGCGGGCAGCGGCCCAGGCCGCGGACCCAGGCCATGGTGCTGTGGCGGCCGCGGGCCATCGGCCAGTAGCCCGCCCGGCCCGTAGCCGGCCCGCGGCACGCCGGGGCCGCGGACACCGGCTCAGCCGTTGATGACCTGCGGCACGCCGAGGGCTTTGAGGCCCTCCACCCCGAACTCCAGTCCGTAACCGGACTGCTTCGCGCCGCCGAACGGGATGCGCGGGTCCACGGCGCCGTGCCTGTTGATCCACACCGTGCCGGCCTGGATCCGGGCGGCGACGGCCCGGGCCGCCTGCAGGTCCGGGGACCATACGGAGGCACCGAGGCCCACGTCCAGGGCGTTTGCCTTGGCCACTGCCTCGTCCACGGTGCTGTATTTGATGATCGGAAGTGCGGGGCCGAACTGTTCCTCCGCCACCAGCGGGTTGTTGTTGTCGATGTCCGCCACCAGCGTGGTGGGGTAGAAATAGCCGGGCTGGTCCGCTGCCGGGTCGCCGCCCAGCAGGATCCGCGCCCCTGAGGCCCGGGCATCCTCCACCAGGCCGGCGACGATGGTGTACTGCGCCTTGTTCTGCAGCGGTCCCAGCACGTTCGACTCATCCAGCCCGTTGCCCATCGGCATGGCTTTGGCTACGGCGGTGAGTTCCTCGCAGACGGCGTCGTAAATGTCCTCGTGGACGTACAGCCGCTTCAGCGCGGCGCAGGTCTGGCCGGTGTTGATGAAGGCACCCCAGAAAAGGTCCTGGGCGATGGCCTTGGGGTCGGCGTCCGGCAGCACAATGCCGGCGTCGTTGCCGCCCAGTTCCAGCGTGAGGCGTTTGACGGTGTCCGCCGAGGACCGGATGATGGCTTTTCCGGTGGCGGTGGAGCCGGTGAACATGATCTTGCCGATATCGGGGTGTCCGGCCAGCCGCGCCCCCACCTCGCGGCCGCCGCTGACTACGGTGACCAGGCCCTCGGGCAGTTCCTCGTTGATGACTTTCACCAGCGCCAGGACACTCAGGGGTGTGTATTCGGAGGGCTTGACCACCACGGCATTGCCCATCCGCAGGGCGGGGGCGATCTGCCACACGGTGATCATCATGGGCCAGTTCCAGGGGCCGATGGCGCCCACCACCCCGATGGGCCGGTACTGCAGCTCGGCGCGGGTTTCGCCGTCGTCCAGCAGGGTCTCGGCAGGCAGGGGGGTTCCGGCCGCTGTCCGCAGCCACGCGGCGCAGGCGCCCACCTCGAACCTGGCATTGGGTCCGTTGAGCGGTTTCCCTTGTTCGCGGGACAGCAGCCGGGCCAGTTCCTCTGCGGAACGTTCGACGGCGTCGGCTGCTTTGAGGAGCGCCGCGGACCGGGCGTCGTGGCCCAGGGCAGCCCAGGCCGGCTGTGCTGCGCGGGCTGCGGCCACTGCGGCGTCCAGCTGTTCAACGGTGTGCTCGGGCGCCTCTCCCACGGCAGCCCCCGTGGCCGGGTCATGGATGGTGCGGGTGGGCCCGCGGCCGGGGGCGATGGAAGCAAGCAGCGCATCATAGGTTTCCACGGGGTACTCCACCTCGAGTAGGAAGGGCGCCGGCCGGGTGGCCTGGCAGCTTGCTTCCAGTGTCGTTGCTGCCCGGAAGGATCCTTTGTCTTTTCACGCAGGACCCTTGACATGGAGGGCACAGCCTGGCGCGCCGCCGCTAATACTTGCCCGCTGCGGACGTGACCATGTCGCCGGAGGGGGCCACGAGATACCAGACGCTGTTGACGCCCTGGCCCAGGATATCCCCCGCAGCCTTGTCCTTGGCGAAGTAGTAGACGGGCATGCCGTTGATGGTGACCTGCTTTTTGCCGTCCGGCGTGGTGATGGTGCCCGGCGTTCCCGTTACGCCGTCCATGGCCGGTGTCTCTTCGGTGGTGGTGACCGGTGGCCACGCTGCCAGGCAGGCATCGGTGCAGGCGCTGGTGCCGGAGTCCTTGGTGTCCTTGGTGAAGTAGTAGATACTCATGCCGTTGCCGTCCACCACAATCGGCCCGAGCGCGGAGTCCGCCGTCATCAGCTTCGCCGAAGCGGCTGCACCGGAGGTGGCGGCCGCCGTCGTCGCCGGGCCGGACGCCGGGGCGGATGCCGGAACCGACGCCGCCGTGGACGGGGTGGGCGCCGGCGTCGTACTGCTTCCCCCGCCGACTGCGCAGCCGGACAGCAGTGCGGCGGCCGCCAAAGCCGACAGGCCAAAGCTGAGGTTCTTGTGCATCTTTTGCTCCTTGCCTCGAGCCAGCCAACGCGGAGGCCGGCGCTACCCTCTTAGACGCCGTGCGGGCAAGAATGGTTCAGGGAACCGGAACTGAACCTTTGTGTGGTTGCGGACGTCTTTAGAGGCAGGCGGGTTCGACTCGGGAGGCAGGGCATGTCGCTGGATGAGGAAGTGGTGGCGGCGATTTACCGTGACCACGGCGCTGCCCTGCGGCGCTTTGTCCTGAGCGCCTGCCGGGACCCGTATATCGCGGACGACGTGGTCCAGGAGACGGTGCTGCGCGTCTGGCGGCAGGCCCCGGAGATCACCGGCGGCCTGCGCAGCTACCTGTTCCGGACGGCCCGCAACATCATGATCGACAACTACCGCAGGTCCCAGCGCCGGCCGGCCGAGGCCACCGGAGACCCCGTGGATCCGGTGGATCCAGCCGAGCGGGTGGATGAGCTCCTCACCCGGGTCCTGATGGAGGAGGCGCTGCTGCGGCTGAGCGCCGAACACCGCGATGTGCTGGTGGCCCTCCACTACCGCCGATACACCGTGAAGGAGGCTTCGGAAAAGTTGAATATCCCCAGCGGAACCGTGAAGTCCCGGGCTTTCTACGCCGTCCGGGCGCTGCGGACCATCCTCGACGAAATGGGGGTCCAGCGGTGACCGCCATGGAACCGCACCAGCTTCTTGGCGCCTACCTGCTGGGCGGCCTCGACCCGTCGGACGTGACGTTGTTCGAACAGCACCTGGGGTCCTGCGCCACGTGCCGGGAGGAGCTGGACGAACTTTCCAGCCTGCCGGCGCTGCTGGACGCGGTGCCGGTGGGGGACGCCGTTGTGCTTCCCGGCGTGGCAGCAAGCCCGCAACAGGCGGCTGTAGCGGCGGAGAGCGGTGCGCCGCCGGTTCCCAAACGCCTGCTGGATCAGCTGGCCGCCCGCCGCCGTACGGTCCGCGTCCGGTGGACAGCCGCGGTGGCCGCGGCTGCCGCCGCCTGCCTGGCTGCCGGGATCCTGGCCGGGCCGCTGCTCAGCCCGCCCGCCAAACCAGACGCCACCTACTCCGTCCAGGCGGGCGACGGGGTCCGGCTCACCGTGGGCCTGGTGCGGAAAACCTGGGGCACGGAACTTGCGGTGGACGGACAGAGCCTGCCGGTGGACGGCACATTCTCGCTCTGGGTCAAGGACCGCACCGGCGGCGAGGACCGGGCCTGCGCGTGGACCGCAACCCCGAGCGGCCGGGTGCGGATCACCGGCGCCACCCCGGTCCAGCTCGCCAGCATCGCCGGCGTGGAGATGCGTGACGGGCAACAGCAGACTGTTGCCGTCATCGCGGTGCCGGGCGGGTAGGCCTTTACACCGGCGCCGGTGCGTCCGCCCGGAAATCCGCTGCCGCGTATACGCCGAGGATCCGCACCTCGGTGGTGAAGAACTCCAGTTCCTCCAACGCCAGTTTCAGCGGGAGGTCCTCGGGGTGCGCTTCGACGTCGGCCATAAACATGGTGGCCGCGAACTCGTCGCCCACCATGTAGCTCTCCAGCCGGGTCATGTTCACCCCGTTGGTGGCGAACCCGCCCAGCGCCTTGTACAGGGCGGACGGGACGTTGCGGACGCGGAACACAAAGCTGGTCACGGCCAGGCCGGGAACCTCGTCCCGTGCCGGCAGTCCGGTTTCGCGGGCCAGGACCACAAAGCGGGTGGTGTTGGAGGGGTCGTCCTCCACGCGGGAGGCCAGGACTTCCAGGCCATAGATCTGTGCGGCCAGCGGCGGGGCGAGCGAGAGCTTGCGGGGATCGTTCCACTCGCTGACTTCCCGGGCCGAACCGGCGGTGTCCCCGGCGATGACGGGGCGGAGGCCGGCCTCGCGGATGAGGCGGCGGCATTGGCCCAGCGCGTGGATGTGGCTGTGGACCTCGGTGGCACCCTCGATGGTGCTGCCGGGGATGCCCAGCAGGTCGAAATGGATGGGCAGGAAAAACTCGCCTACGATCTGCAGGTTGGACTGCGGCAGCAGGATATGGATGTCCGCCACCCGGCCGGCGATCGAATTTTCGATGGGGATCATCGCCAGGTCCGCCTCCCCGCTGGAGACCAGCTCGAAGGCGTCCTCGAAACTGGCGCACGGGATGCTTTCCAGCTCGGGGAACATCTGTTGACACGCGATATTGGAGTTGGCGCCGGGCTCACCCTGGTACGCAATCTTCTGGGCCATGCTCCGTATGGTTTCACGCCTGCGCCCGCCTCCCCAACTGACTCGCACTTGTTGTCGTTTTGAGGGCCCAAAACGACAACAAGTGCGAGCCAGTTGGGTGGGGAGGTGTCAAAGGGGCGTGACGCGCAGCCAGACAAATTGGCGGGGGAGCAGCGCCAGCCCGTCTGCCAGGTCCTGCTCGGTTTCCGAGAGAAGGTCGACGGCGGCAGGCGCGAAACCCGCGAAGGTCGCCGCCTGCAGGATCACGGGGGAGTCGCTGAAGTTGGCCAGCGCCAGGATCCGGCTGTCTTCGCCCGGGCGCTGGTACGCCAGGACGCTCCGGTGGTTGGTGGCGAAGTCGATCAGCCGGGTGCCCGCCAGTTCCGGGGTCGCGGCCCGGACCGTAGTCATCCGCCGGATGCCGGCAAACACGGCCCCTTCCGGGGTGCGGGCCTCGGCCTTGTGCGCATAGTTTTCCGCAGGATAGCGCGGCCGGTGCACCCACCGGCTGTCGGTGTCGTGGCCTTTTTCAAGGTAATACTGGTAATCGTTCACCTGGCCCACTTCATCGCCAAGGTACAGCAGGGGAATGCCGCCGGTGCTGAAGGCCACCGAATGGGCCAGCAGGATCCGTTCCACTGCCTCCGAGGGGTTGTCCTCCATGCCGCAGAGCGACGCCGTCGTCCCTGAGATCCGGCAGTCCCCGGTGCGGGGGTTGTCCTGGAACGGAACACCGCGGGCAAAGCTGCCTGGAAACCTGTTGACGTAGAACGAGTTCAGGAACCGGCGGTGGTCGAAGCCGTTGATGCCCAGCTCGGCGGCGTCCTCGTCGGCAAACGTCCAGCCGATGTCGTCATGGCTGCGGACGTAGTTCACCCACGAAGTTCCGTCGGGGATGTTATGCCGGCGCTTCAGGGCCTGCCCCAGCAGGGACGTATCCCGGGTGGCCAGCGATTCCCAGATCAGCGCCATCTGCAGCGGGTTGTACGAAATCTGGCACTCGCCGGGACTGATGTACAGGGCCACCTCATCGGGGTGGACAATCGCCTCGGATTTGAACAGAAGCGACGGCGCGGCCAGCCGGCAGACCGCGTTGAAGGCCTGCAGCAGGGTGTGGGCCTGCGGCAGGTTCTCGCAGGGGGTGCCCAGTTCCTTCCAGATGAACGCCACGGCATCCATCCGCAGGATGTCCACGCCCTGGTTGGCCAGGAACAGCATTTCGCCGGCCATGGCCCGGAAAACGTCAGGGTTGGAGTAGTTCAAGTCCCACTGGTACGTGTGGAACGTGGCCCATACCCAGCGGCCGTTTTCGGTACGGATGAACGAGCCGGGATGGTTTTCCGGGAAGATTTCGCGGACGTGCTCCTCGAACGCATCCGGCATGGTGCGGTCCGGGTAGAGCCAGTAGTAGTCGCTGAACTCCCGGTCCCCGGCAGCGGCCTTGCGGGCCCACTCGTGTTCGTCGGAGGTGTGGTTGAAGATGAAGTCCACCACCAGGCTGATCCCGTTGGCGCGCAGCTCGGCCGCGAGGGACCGCAGCTGCTCCATGGTGCCCAGCTTGGGGTTCACCTTCCGGTAGCTGGAGACCGCGTAGCCGCCGTCCGAGTGCGGCTCCGGCGCCAGGAACAACGGCATCAGGTGCAGGTAGGTGAGGCCAAGCTCCTTGAAATAGGGGATCCGGGCCCGTACTCCCTCCAGGGTGCCGGCGTACCGGTCCACGTAGCAGACGCCGCCCAGCATGGTGTTGGCCTGGAACCAGCCGGGGTCGGCGCCGCGTTCGGCATCCACGGCCTTCAGCTCTGCAGGGCGCTCCTGCCAGGACGCGGCGCACTGGAGCACCAGCGCGGTGAGCTGCTCCAGCCAGTCGGGGCGCTGGCCGTACAGGGAATGGAACAGGCCGCAGAGGGCGGGAAGGTGATCTTCGAGGCGGGCGGCGAACGCCGGGTCAACAGCCCGGGCGGGGCCCTGGGCCAGGCTGATGGCTTCCAGGACATGCTGGTGTGCCGCGGCATCCACCCTGACGGATTCCTGCATGGACGAGTGCTCCTTCGGACCCCGCGCCGGGCTTGATCCGGCGGCACCTGGTTACGGCAGTATGCCACCGTTGCCCGCGCCGGAATGGAAGAAGCGCCAACGGCGCGCTGCGCTGACAAACAAGTTCCGGTCGCTGCCGGACAAACCGCCCGCGGACACCGGTGCCAAGCTGGATTCCACAGCTGGCCCCGGCGCAAATTTGACTGTTAAAGAGGGATCCCATGAGCATTTCGAATTCCGAACCACGAACCGTGGACACACGTGCCAAAGAGCATTCCACTGCCCTGCGCTCCGGCAGCGTTGGGGTCCTCGGCATCCTCTTTTTTGTGCTGTCCGCCCAGGCGCCCTTAACCGGGATCGTGAGGGCCTCGCCACTTGCTGCGGCGCTGGGCAACGGCGCGGGTGCACCGGGTGCATACCTGGTGGTGGGCGCCGTCATCGCTGTTTTCGCCGTAGGTTTTGTGGCCATGAGCCGGAAGATCCGGGCCAATGGCGCGTTTTATGCCTACGTCACGGCGGCGTTTGGCCCGCGGACCGGCGCGGGGACGGCGTGGCTCGCACTGCTGGCCTACAACACCATCCAGGCCGCCATGTACGGGCTGTACGGGGCTGCCTTCTCCGGGCTCCTGGCGTCCGTGGGTATTGATGTGCCGTGGTGGCTGCCGGCGCTGGCCACCATGGCAGGCGTGCAGGTGCTGGGTTCGCTGAACATCGAACTCGGCGCCCGCGTGCTGGCGGTTTTGGTGGGACTTGAGGTGGCAGTGCTGCTGTTGTTCGGTTTCACCGTCCTGTTCCAGGGTGGCGGCCCGGAAGGCTTGAACCTGGCGGCGTCCTTTTCCCCGGCTGCCATTGCCGCCGGGGCCCCCGGGGTGGCCATCATGTTCGCCGTCGCGTCCATGTTCGGTTTCGAGTCCACCGCCATCTACTCCGCTGAGGCAAAGGATCCGCAGCGGACCGTGGCCCGCGCAACCTACCTTTCCGTAGGCGTCATCGCCATCTTCTTCGCCTTCACCTCCTGGATGCTGGTCAGCTACTACGGGCCGTCCCAGGTCATGGCAGCAGCCGGGGCCGCCCTGGAATCCGGGGACTCCACCAGTTTTGTGCTGGGGCCCATGGTGGACCTGTTTGGCCCGTGGGCCGGGGTGGCCACCGGCATCCTGCTGGTGACCTCCCTGCTGGCCGGCATCGTCGCATTCCATAACGGCATCAACCGGTACCTCCACTCACTGGCACTGCGCGGGTCCATGCCCGCTGCCGTGGCCCGCACCAACCGGCACCACGCGCCCGCCGTTGCCGCCTGGCTGCAGACCGCGCTGGCGGTGGCGCTGGTCGCCCCCTTCGCGCTCCTGGGGCTGGATCCTGTGCTGAGCCTGTTCTCCTGGTTCAGCGGACTGGCCGTCGCGGCACTGCTGGTGCTGTACATCCTCTGTTCAGCCGCCGTCGTCCGGTATTTCCACCGGCAGCGCGAGACCGGCCCGCTGTGGCAGACCAGGATCGCACCGGTGCTGGGCGCCGTCCTGCTGATCTGGGTGCTCGCGCAGGTGGTAGGCAATTTCACCGCCCTGATCGGCGGCAGCGCAGGGACCGCAGCAGTCCTGCTGGCCACTGTCCCTGCCGTGTTTGCTGCCGGAACCCTGGTGGAACTGGCGATTGAACGCCGCGGTGGGGCAGCGCCCGGACGGGCTTAGCGGGCGCCGTCCGGCAGGGCGCCGGCGGCCACCCTCCCGGCGGCGCGCGGCGGAACCGTGCCGCGGCGGGCCAGCAGGAACGCGGCCAGCAGGAGTGCCGCCAGCCCGGCCGCTGCCGCCGCAGCCACCTCACCCTGCTGCGGCCACAGCCCGGCAAGGCCCAGGAACCCGGGCACTGTCGCCGTGGCCTGACTGGCCAGGACCAGGGCCCAGCCGGTGAACCGGTCCACGCGGCGCCAGCCCAGGGCCATGGACCCGAACAGCAGCCCCCACAACAGCGACCAGCACAGCCAGAGCACCGCGAGGAACGGGTTCGACGCGAACCAGCTGCCGGCCAGCAGCAGGCCCACAAAGCCCACCATGCCGCAGAACCAGCCCAGGCCCTGCGAGCCCAAACCCAGCAGGGTATCGATGCCCACATGGACATAGGTCAGGCCAAAAAGGACCATCCCCACCGCAGTCATCAGGGTCTCCGCCGGCAACGCCGCACCGGCCGGTCCGGCAGCGGCCGCCGCCAGGTATCCCACGGCGAGCACCAGTTGCAGCGACCCGATGGCCAGGCTGAGGACACCTGCGTCGCGGCGGGGGATGCGCCCCAGGGTTGCGAGGCCGTTGGCGAGCAGCGCGGCCCCGGAGAGGAGCAGGCAGAGATAGGCCATCAGGCACCCGCCCCAAGACCCCGAAGGGTGCATACTTTTTTCGTTTTGTGGAATCTAAGTGTCACAATACGGACATTAGCGGACAGTTCGATCGGTGCCTACTGCTGCCCGGTCGCAATCCGTTAGCTTGGATGGAGGACCCGCCGCAGCCACTGCACTGCCGGCGGCAGCCCCCTGATTGGCTTCGACGTAAGGAAATACTGCATGGATGCACGGCTGGAGGCCATTCGGGACACCGTCCTGGCCAGGAACCCCGGGGAAGCGGAATTCCACCAGGCGGTGACCGAGGTTTTTGAAAGCCTGGGCCCGGTCCATGACAGGCATCCGGAATTCCTCGAAGCCGCCATCCTGGAACGGCTCTGCGAACCCGAGCGGCAGATCATCTTCCGGGTGCCGTGGACGGACGACGCCGGCCGGGTCCGGATCAACCGCGGCTTCCGGGTGGAGTTCAACTCCGCGCTGGGCCCCTACAAGGGCGGCCTGCGGTTCCACCCGTCTGTGTACCTGGGCATCGTGAAGTTCCTGGGCTTCGAGCAGATCTTCAAAAACGCGCTCACCGGCATGCCCATCGGCGGCGGCAAGGGCGGCTCGGACTTCGACCCCCGGGGCCGCAGCGACGCGGAAGTCATGCGTTTCTGCCAGTCGTTCATGACCGAGCTCTACCGGCACATCGGCGAATACACCGACGTCCCGGCCGGCGACATCGGGGTGGGCGGCCGCGAAATCGGCTACCTGTTCGGCCAGTACAAGCGCATCACCAACCGCTACGAGTCCGGCGTCCTGACCGGAAAGGGCATCTCGTGGGGCGGCTCGCTGGTCCGCCCCGAAGCCACCGGCTTCGGCACCGTCATCTTCACCCAGGAGATGCTCAAAACCCGCGGCACCTCGTTCGACGGGCGGCGTGTGGTGGTTTCCGGTTCGGGCAACGTGGCCATCAACGCCGTGGCCAAGGCCCAATCCCTCGGCGCCACCGTGGTGGCCTGCTCCGATTCGTCGGGCTACATCGTGGACCCTGCGGGCATCGACGTGGCACTGCTCCGGCAGGTCAAGGAAGTGGACCGCGCCCGGCTCAAGGAGTACTCGGTCCGGCGCGGCGGCGTCTCCTACGTTGAGGGCGGTTCCGTGTGGGACGTGGACGCCACGGTGGCGCTGCCCTGCGCCACCCAGAACGAGCTCGACGGCGATGCTGCCGCCAAGCTGGTGCGCAACGGTCTGCTGGCCGTGGGAGAGGGCGCCAACATGCCCTCCACCCGTGACGCCGTGGCCGTTTTCCAGGATGCCGGCGTGTTGTTCGGTCCGGGCAAGGCCGCCAACGCCGGCGGGGTAGCCACCTCGGCGCTGGAAATGCAGCAGAACGCCAGCCGGGATTCGTGGTCGTTTGAGCACACCGAAGCGCGGCTCACGGAGATCATGGTGGGTATCCACCACAGCTGCGCCGCCACGGCCGACGAGTACGGCGACCCCGGCAACTATGTCCTCGGCGCCAATATCGGCGGTTTTGTGAAGGTGGCCGACGCCATGCTGGCCCAG
This sequence comes from Arthrobacter sp. ZBG10, assembly GCF_001238605.1. Taxonomy (NCBI): domain Bacteria; kingdom Bacillati; phylum Actinomycetota; class Actinomycetes; order Micrococcales; family Micrococcaceae; genus Arthrobacter; species Arthrobacter sp. ZBG10. The sequence goes on from NZ_LFQH01000053.1 coordinate 54,201, forward strand.
GGCCTGATCTAGGGGCGCTGGCTAGGGGCGTTGGCTAGGGGCGCTGGGCAGGGCCGCTGGGTAACGGCGCTGGGTAAAGGCGCGGGTCGCAGCGCGGGTCAGGCGCCGCGGCGCCAGTCGCTGGGCGATGCGCCGAAGGCGTCGCGGAAGGTCCTGCTGAAATGGGCCGCGTCGAGGAAACCCCACCGCGCGGCAACGGCGCCCACCGTTTTCCCGGCGTGGACCGGATCCCGCAGGTCCCGCCCGGCGCCGGCCAGCCGCCTGCCCCTGATCCAGCTTGCCACCGTGGTGCCGCTCTCGTGGAAGACGTTGTGCAGGTGGCGGGTGGAAATGAAATGCGCCGCAGCGACGGCGGCCGGCGAAAGCTGCGGATCCCACAGGTTGGCTTCGATGTATTCGCGGGCTGAAACCGCCAGGAGGGCCTGAGGGGTCAGCCGGTCCGGGGTGATGTCCATCTCCGCGTGGAGGAGGGTGGACACCAGGTCCAGGGCGTTGGCTGCCAGCCGTGAGCCGCTGGGACCGTTGAGGACGTCGAGGTTCTCCGATAGCTGCCGGATGAACTGGCCCACCAGGGCACCCAGGCCGGCGTTGCCCGCCATCCGCACGGCCGCCAGCTGGCCCACGCAGTCGCTGGGCAGCGCCAGCGCATCACAGGGGAACATCACCACCATCAGCCGGGCCCGTTCCTCGAACGTGAGCGTGTAGGGCCGGCTGGTGTCGTAGATGGCCAGGTCACCTGGCCGCAGGACGGCCTCGCGGTTGTCCTGGATCAGCAGTCCGCTGCCTTCCAGCTGCAGGTTGAGCTTGAAGTAGCGCCCCGTGGACCGGGCGATCAGGGCTGGGGTGCGTTGGACCGTGTGCGCGGCGGCGCTGACCTCCACGATGGACATCCGGTCCAGCACCCGGGCCCGGAGCTGCCCCTGGAAGGCTTCCGGCGCTTCGCTGTGCGCGGCCAGCGGTACAAACGACTCGGCCACCAGGTGCCGCCAGTGGTCGAAGGAACCGGCGACGCTGGTGGTGACGTGCTGTGTGGCGGGCGTGGCCGGAGCTCTTACGGGCATGGAAATCCTGACGTGGGACGGGTCCTGGCAAATCCCCCTGCCTGTGTCCTGGGACACAGTCAGCCCAGATTACGTCCGCAGGATCCTTTTTTCAACAGCTGGCGAAAAAAGAATTCCCGGGAATCCGCCCCGCTATTTGTTCCGGCCCCTGGCCGCGACCTTCCAGCGGTCCACCAGGTTGCCGCCACTGACCACCGCAACATCGTCCACCAGGTTGATGGCCAGGCAGACGTGGTTGGGAATGATCCGCAGCCGGTCGCCGAGGGCAGGCAGCGGGTCGGGGCCATACCACTCCACGGTGGCGTGGTGCTCGGAGAGGGCGATGATCCGGGCATCCAGGTGGTCCATCAGCCGGCCGAAACCGCTGGCCCACGCGGGCCTGTCGCTGCCCAGGATCTTACTGCCGGCGTCGATGATAAAGCGCACGGGGCTGCCCGGTTCGGTCCTGTGGTGGCTGACCACCGTGGCGGCGACGGTCAGCGCGATGTCCGTAAGGGCGCACCGGTCCAGTTCCAGTTGCTGGGCGTCGCCGAAGACGTAGACGCCGGGCCGCACTTCCGTGGCGACCGAGCCGTCGGTGAGCAGCGCCGTGGGCGTGGAGCCGCCGCTGAGGGTGGCGGCGTCGAAGCCGGCGGCAGCGAGGGTTGCCGCGGCCGCGGCCAGCGCGGACTGCTCCTGGGCGGCGGCTGCCGCAGGCATGCCGGGCGCGTAGCTGTGGCCGGGAAAGGTGAAGACCCCCGCCACCTGCAGCCCGGCAGCGGCTGCGGCCTGCGCCACCGCCGCCGCCTCCTGCGGGAGTGTGCCGCTGCGGTGGTGGCCGCTGTCGATTTCGACCAGGACGCTCACGGTTCCCGCTGCTGCGCCCAGTGCGGTGCCCAGCCGGGTGGCGCCGGCCGCCGAATCAACGCCGACGGTCACGGTTGCCTTCTCCGCTAGGAGCCGGAGCCGTTCCGCCTTACCCGCTGATGCCCACAGCGGGTAGGCGATGAAGAGGTTGTCCACGCCGCCTGCTGCAAAGACTTCCGCCTCGCCCACGGTGGCCACCGTCAGTCCGGCCGCCCCGGCAGCGATCTGGCGGGCTGCGATCTCCGGGATCTTGTGCGTCTTGGCGTGCGGCCGAAGGGCCAGGCCCCTGGAGCGCACCGAGGCGGCCATCCGGGCGATGTTCCGGTCCAGGATGTCCACGTCCACCAGGATGTCCGGGGTGTCGATGCTGTGGGGGATGGCCATGGGGGAGCTCCTTCGTGGAAACGGAAAACGGGTGGGGTCAGGCGGCCAGGAGGGCCAGGTAGCCCTCCAGCTGCTCGGCCTGGCCGGCGATGGGGGACCCGGCGGGGGAGAGGGCGGCGGCAATCTGCGCGCCCAGCAGCATGTCCAGGAGCTGGCCCGCCAGGAGTGCGTCGTCCACGGCCGCCCGGATGTCGCCCGCGGCCCGGGCCTCGGCCAGGAGCCGCTGGATGGTGGTGGCCCACTCTGCCATGGACTGCTGGTGGATCCGGGCCTTTTGCGGGTCGTTGACGGCCTTTTGCCAGAACGGGATGACGATCCGGGCCTCGTTGATCCGTTCCTCGTCCAGCGGCAGGACCTCCAGGCAGAAAGCGCGCAGTGCGGCCAGTCCGGTCATGGTGCCCAGGACCCTAGCGATCCGCTGGTTGGTCCGGTTGAACACATGGCTGAAGGCGAATTCCAGCAGGGTGTCCTTGGTGGGGAAGTACGGCTTCAGCGCCCCGTTGGCGAAGCCGGCCTCCAGGGCGATTTCCCGGAGGGTGGCGCCTTCCAGCCCGTTGCGGGCGATGATCCGCCAGGTGGCATCGACCAGTTCCAGGCGCCGTTCGTGATGGTCAACTATCTTCGGCACCGCGGCTGCTCCCAGGAAATATTTTGGCTTCGACTCTTGTGAGCCATGGTACGGAGGTTTATTCTCTACAACTATAGAAAATAAAGCCCGGAGACCCCCAGGGTCCTGACCAAAGGCAGTTCCCATGACACCTGCGCCATCCGCCACAGCAGCCGCGTTCGGCCTGGCCAACGAAGCCGAGATCCTTGCCGCAGCAGCCATCCTCCGGGCATCGGGCCACCTGGAGCCCCACCACCGGATTGCCTACCTTGGCCTTGTGGAACCCGCCGGCCGCAGGGGTGCCCAGGGCGCGGACGACGCCGGCCCAACAGCAGGCGGGCAGCCTGCGGACAGGCGGTTCCGGGCCCTTGTCCACGACATTTCCGGCGGGGCGCCCACCGATGTTGTGGTCTCGGTGACGCACGGGCTGGTGGTGTCCGCCGTGGTGCTGGATACCTCGCTGACCGGTGAACTGCCGGTCCTGGAAGAGGAATTCGGGCTGGTGGAAGACCTGCTGGCCGGCGACGAACGCTGGCTCAAGGCGCTCGCCGACCGCGGTTTGGACGTGGCCAGGGTCCGCGTGGCCCCGCTGTCCGCCGGCGTCTTCGACTACCCGGAGGAAAAAGGCCGCCGGATCCTGCGCGGTCTGGCCTTTGTGCAGGATTTCCCCGGCGACAGCGCCTGGGCGCACCCTGTGGACGGCCTGGTGGCCTACGTGGACGTGGTCAGCAAGGAGGTCACCCGGGTACTCGACCTGGGGGCCATGCCCGTTCCGGCTGAGCACGGAAACTACACGGATCCGGAACTGACCGGCCCGTTGCGCACCACGCAGAAACCGATCAGCATCACCCAGCCCGAAGGCCCCAGCTTCACGGTGACCAACGGAAACCACGTGGAGTGGGAAAAGTGGAGCGTGGACGTCGGGTTCGACGTCCGCGAGGGGGTGGTCCTGCACAACCTCGCGTTCCAGGACGGGAACCGGCTTCGGCCCATCATCAACCGCGCCTCGATTGCCGAGATGGTGGTTCCGTACGGCGATCCCTCCCCGGTGCGGTCCTGGCAGAACTACTTCGACACCGGCGAATACCTGGTGGGCCAGTACGCCAACTCACTCGAACTCGGCTGCGACTGCCTGGGCGAGATCACCTACCTCAGCCCCGTAATCAGCGATGCTGTGGGCAATCCGCGCGAAATCCGGAACGGCATCTGCATGCACGAGGAGGACTGGGGGATCCTGGCCAAACACAGCGACCTGTGGAGCGGGATCAACTACACCCGCCGCAACCGCCGGCTGGTGATCTCCTTCTTCACCACCGTGGGCAACTACGATTACGGGTTCTACTGGTACCTGTACCTGGACGGCACCATCGAATTCGAGGCCAAGGCCACCGGCGTGGTGTTCACCAGCGCCTTTCCCGAGGGCGGGTCGGACAACATCTCCCAGCTCGCCCCGGGCCTGGGCGCACCCTTCCACCAGCACCTCTTCAGCGCCCGGCTGGACATGGCCGTGGACGGCTTCACCAACCGGGTGGTGGAAGAGGACGTAGTCCGGCAGGCCATGGGCGAAGGCAATGAGCGCGGCAACGCCTTCACCCGCAAGCGCACGGTCCTGGCCCGCGAATCCGATGGCGTCCGCGAGGCCGACGCCAAGGCCGGCCGGACCTGGATCATTTCCAACCCGGAGTCCCGCAACCGGCTGGGTGAGCCGGTGGGCTACAAGCTCCATTCCCAGAACCAGCCCACTTTGCTGGCGGACCCGGACTCATCCATCGCCAGGCGGGCAGCCTTCGCCACCAAGGACCTCTGGGTCACCCGCTACGCCGAGGACGAGCGGTATCCCACGGGCGACTTTGTGAACCAGCACCCCGGTGGGGCCGGCCTGCCGGCCTACGTGGCGCAGGACCGGGACCTCGACGGCCAGGACCTGGTGGTGTGGCACACCTTTGGCCTCACCCACTTCCCACGGGTGGAGGACTGGCCCATCATGCCGGTGGACACCGTAGGCTTCAAGCTCCGGCCCGAAGGCTTCTTTGACCGCAGCCCGGTGCTGGACGTCCCCGCCGGCACAAGCGCCGCCTGCCACGCCGAGGCCGGCGGTGCGCCATCCACCTCCTGCCACTGAAGCCGCCGGCCGCAGCGGGCCCGGTCCTGCACCGCAGGCTGTGCGCCGGGCTGACTGCGGTGTCCTGCGCGGTGCACCTGTGGCTCGCGGCCGCAGGGAACCACGGAGCCTGGCTGGGCGTGCTGATGGTGCTGCTGGCCGCTATCTGTGTCCCCTGCGCCGTCCATATCTGGCGGCACGGTGCCGTGCGGCCGCTCCGGCAGGTTGCCGGGGCGGCGGTGCTGATGGTGGCCGTGCACAGCGTCCTGCTGCTGGGCGCGGGAGGTGCCGGCCACGCCCACGGCGGGGGCCCGGCGTCGTCCGCTTCCCCTGCAGCCGGTGCCGGGCCGCTGCTGCTGGTGATCGGGCTGGAACTGGGCACGGCACTGCTCGCGGCAACACTGGTGGCAAGACTGCGCGCCGCGGCAGGATTCCCCTCGCGAGATGGCATTTGACGGCAATGTTTGCCGCCGGGACTGCCGCGAAGTGCCATCTCGCGGGGAACTGCGCCGGCTTAGGCAACCGGCTTAGGCAACCCGGTCAGGGCGTCCGCAGCACCTGGTGGAACGCGTAGGCGCCGTTGCTCCAGATCACAAACAGCAGCGGTGCGGGGGCCAAGGCAATGCCCAGCACCGGCTGCAGCAGCGCGGCGGAGGCGATGATCCCCAGCAGGACCAGCATGGCCAGACTCAGGTACCAGCGCTGCAGGCAGAGGTAGAGCGAGGCCTTGAGCAGGGCTTTCAACCCGGCCCCGGGCAGCAGGACGGTGCCCGCCGCTGCCGTCACGGTGACGCCCACGGTGACGGCGGCGGCCACAACGATCAGCGGAGCCAGCACCGCGGCGGCGGGCATGGACTGGACAATCACCAGGTCCACGCCGAGGAACAGGAGCGCCGCCACGGCGGCCAGGCCCAGCGGGGCCGTCCGCCGGAACGCGGCTGCGTAGCCGCGCAGGAAGGCGGCGACCGGCTTGACCGCGCCGCCGTCGCCGTTCAGTGCCTGGAAGGCCGCGAACAGGCCGGCCAGCGACGGCGGGACCGTCACCGAGAGCGCCAGGAAAAACGGCCACGCCGCCAGCGGATCGGCCACCAGGGCCAGGCAGAGCACCAGCGGCGCGTTGGCCAGTGCCAGCAGCATATTCCCGGCCAGGAAGGTGTAGATGAAGCCGAAGATGCTGCCAAACGCCTCGAAGCCCGGACTGGGCACGCGGCCCAGCAGCCCGCGCCGCCCGGCTCCTCCCACGGCGGTCATCCCTTCATGCCGCTCGTGGCGATGCCCTGGATGAAGTACCGCTGGCCGATCAGGAAGATCACCAGGATGGGGATCACCGAGATGACGGACCCGGTCATGATCATGGCGTATTCGGCGTCGAACTGGCCCACGAAGGAACGCAGGCCCAGCTGGACCGTCCAGAGCCGGTTGGACGTGAGGTAGATGAACGGTCCCATGTAGTCGTTCCACGTGTTCACAAACGTCAGCAGCGCCAGGCTGGCCAGGGCCGGCTTGGACAGCGGCAGGATCACGCGCGCCCAGATGCCGTACTCGCTCAGGCCATCGATGCGGGCGGCCTCGCAGAGTTCATCCGGGATGGTCATGTAGTACTGCCGCATCAGGAACACCCCGAACGCGCCGAACGCCTGCAGCAGGATCAGGGCGTTGAAGCTGTTGGTCAGCCCCAGGTTCTGCATCATGATGTACTGCGGCACCATGTAGGCCTGCCACGGCACGGCGATGGTGCCGATATACGCCAGGAACAGCACGTCCCGGCCGGGGAAGCGGACCTTGGAGAAGCCGTAGGCGGCCAGCGAACCGGTCAGCACCTGCAGGCACGTGATGATCACTGCCAGGTAGAGCGAGTTCTGCAGGTAGCCCAGCATGGGGATCCGGGTCCAGATGTCCGTGTAGTTGCTCCACACAAAATCGCTGGGAATCCATTGGATGGGGACGGTGAGGACCTGGTTGTTTTCCTTCAGCGACGAGGACAGCATCCAGAAAAAGGGCACCATCAGCGCCACCACCAGCACGGCCAGCACGCCGTAGATCACCACGTCGGTGGTGCGCTTCTTCCGTTCGCGCGGTGATTCCCGTTGCGTACGACGCCGGTCTTCCGGAGCAGGTGCCGGGGCGCCGCTGAGGAAGGGTGCCTCTGCCTTGAGGTCTTCGGCCATGTTGGTCATCAGCGTTCCCTCCGCTGTTGAAGCTTGAACTGCAGGACGGTGATGGACAGCACGATCAGGAACAGCACCAGGGAGATGGCCGACGAATAGCCGAACTTCCCTTCGCCGATGCCCTCCTGGTAGATGAGCTGGGACAGCACGGTGGTGGCGCGCCCGGGTCCGCCGTTGGTCATCACCACAATCAGGTCGAAGACCTTGAAGCTGGACACCGTCAGCATGACCACCACAAAAAACGTGGTGGGCCGCAGGGACGGGATGGTGACGTTCCAGAACCGCTGCCAGCCGCTGGCGCCGTCCACCTCGGCTGCCTCATACAGTTCCGTGGGGATGGCCTGCAGGCCGGCCAGGTACAGGATCATGTAATAGCCCATGTCCCGCCACACGCTGGTGATGATCACTGCCGGCATGGCCCAGTCGGAGCTGGAGGTCCAGCCCGGAGCCTCGGCGATGCCGATCGCATTCAGGAACTGGTTGATGGGTCCGTTGTCCGGGCTGAACAACATGTTCCAGACCACTGCCACCGCCACCAGGGAGGTGATGTAGGGGAAGAAGATGGCCACCCGGAAAAAGCCGATCCCCTTGAGCTTGCGGTTAAGCAGCATGGCCAGGCCCAGGGCCAGGGCCATGGTGAGGGGCACGTGGCCCAGCGCGTAGACCACGGTGTTGCGCAGGGCCACCCAGAACGTGTCGCTCTGGAGCATCCGCTGGAAGTTTTCCAGGCCCACCCAGCGCGGTGCCATGAACGAGGTCCATTCCATGAAGGAGAGCGCGAACGCCGCGATGACGGGGATAAGGGTGAAGGCCAGGAAGCCCAGGAAGTTCGGCAGGATGAAGGTCCAGCCGATCAGCGTGTTGCGCCGCGCCTGTTTGCGGTTGCCCCGGCTGACGGGCACCGGTGCGGGTGTCAGTGTTTCGGTGGTCATGGCAGAAGCTACTTGCCGAGGACTTCGCCTGTGACGCGCTTGCCCATTTCGGCGATGCCATCCGCCACCGGGCGCTCGCCCACCATGATGAGGTCGTGCTCCTGGTTCAGGATCTTGTCCACGGCGCCGGATTTGTCGCTGACGGGCATTTCCAGGGCGGTCTTGTCCGGTGTGAAGGCCTTCTTGGACAGCTCATCGGAGGGCAGGCCCTCGAGCTGGAAGTAGGCGTCGGTGACGGCGTCGTTCTGCAGGGCGGGGACCACGCCGATCTTCGAAATGACCTTCGCGCCCTCTTCCCCGGCGGCCCATTCGATGAACTTCTTTGCTTCGTCGGAGTGCTGGGCGTTTTTGTTGACGGCGAACGCGGTGGGCGAACCGAACGTGGTGACCTTGCCGTCGTCGGACTTCTGCGGCAGCGGCGCCAGGCCCCAGTCCACGTTGGTTTTGCCGTCCTTCTTGGCCTGCAGGAAGCCGGCGATGTACCAGGTGCCCATGGGCATCATGGCTGCCTGGCCGGTCTCGAACATGGTCCGGTAGCTGGTCTTCTGGCTCTTGGCCGTACCGAAGTCCAGGGTGGCGCCGCTCTTCTGCAGGTCCAGGGCGGTGTTGTACTGGTCCTCGAAGAAGCCGTAGTCGCCGCCGTTCTGGTCGCCGTCGTTCTGCGCCGCGGCGATGGCCTGGACCACCGAACGCCAGATGTGGTGGTACGTGCCGTAGGTGGTTTTGCCGTCGGCGTTGGTGGTGAGCTTCTTGGCCAGCGCCGAGTATTCGTCCCAGGTCAGGTTGGCCGGGTTGTCCACGCCGGCGGCCTTGAGGAGTTCCTTGTTGTAGTAGAGCAGCCAGAAGTCCTGGCGGTAGGGGGCGGCGAAGTACTTGCCGTCGATGTTGAAGGCATCCAGTCCTGCAAGCGAATCCTTGCCCACGGTGTCCACCACGCCGTTGATTTCCTGCAACTGGCCGTTGTTGGCGTAGCGGGCGTAGTCGATCACGTTTTTCATGGTCAGGACGTCGGTGGTGTCGCCGCCGGCCAGCATGGTGGTGACCTTCTGCGGGTAGTCGTCGGCCAGGATGTCCACGGGCTCAATATCGATGGCCGGGTTCGCTGCCTCGTAGCTGTCGAACAGGGCCTTGAACTCGGGGGTTCCTTCGTAGTTCCACACGGACACGGTCAGGCGGGTTTTACCTTCCTGTCCCTGTTCTTCGGCGGGGCCGGCTGCGCCGGCGCAGCCGGTCAGGCCCAGCCCGGCGGTGACTGCCAGGGCCAGTGCGGCGAGAGTGGTGCGCTTCATTGCGTTCTCCTTAAGGGGATTTTGGTGGTGCCGCGGATGCGGCGGTGATGCCGGGTCAGGCGCTGAGGGAGAGATCTTCGGAAACCACCTGGGCCAGCAGCTGGCGGCCGGTGAGGTAGCGTTCCAGGTCGTTGAGGGCGGCATCGGACATCCGCCGGGTTTCGGTGCCGAGCGAGCCGGCGATGTGCGGGGTGATCACCACGTTGGGCAGTGAATACAGGACCGAGTCCGCAGGCAGCGGTTCCGGCTCGGTCACGTCGAGCAGGGCGTTGATCCGGCCGGTGGCGCACTCCGCCTCCAGCGCCGCGGTGTCCACCAGGGAGCCGCGGGCGGTGTTGATCAGGGTGGCGTGGTCCTTCATGGCGCGCAGTTCCAGGCCGCCCAGCATGTGCCGGGTCTCCGGCAGGGCGGGGGCGTGGACGCTGACCACGTCGGAGGCGGCCAGCAGCTCCGGCAGGGTTACCAGCGTCCCACCGGCGGCTGCCACGGCTGCAGGGTCGGCGTGCGGGTCGCTGACCAGGCAGGTCACATCCTGCAGCTGCTGGACCAGTTGGACCACACGGCGGCCGATCCGGGAAAAGCCGATCACGCCGATGGTACGGCCGATATTCCCCAGCTCGCCCCGGCGGGTGGTGTAGCTCCAGTCCGTCCTGAAGGTCCGGGCATCGTTGGCCAGGACGTGGGCCTTCTTTCCCGCCAGCACGATCGAGGCGAAAGTGAACTCCGCCACGGGGATGGCGTTGGCATCGGCGCCGTTGGTCACCAGGATGCCGCGGTCCCAGAGTTCCTGGCTGACGAAGCTGCGGACAGTCCCGGCGCAGTGGAACACCGCCTTGAGCCTGGGCAGGCGGTCCAGGGTTTCCTTGTCCAAGGCGGGAACCCCCCAGCTGGTGAGCAGGATTTCCACCTCTGCCAGCCGGTCCGCGAGGCCCGGATCCGTCAGGGAAGCGGTCCAGGGCGTGCTGCCAAGGTCCACCATTGAGGCCAGGCGCTCCAGCCGGGCGGCGTCGAACTGATCGGAGTAGGTTTCACTGTTCATCACCAGGATTGCCTTGGGTTTAGCCGGCATTCGGGCCTCCTTTTCCGTTCTTGGGAACTGCTCCGGGCCGGGCAGTTCATGGCTTGCATCACATCTGGAATCCAGTACATACTCATGAACAGCACAGTTCAACCAAGCCATTCGTACTCGATCTGAAACGATCAGAGTCGAACAAAAAGAAGAGTTTCCCCGATGACGTCCCAGCACGGCTCTCCCGAACTCCCTCCCGCCTTTCCGTTGGCTGCCGCGTGGGGCGATACCGCTTCCGCCGGCAACCTGGTGTCCCTGCTGGCCGGCGCTCGCGGGCGGCTGGCGGCTCCCGCCGTCGGCGATCCTGCATGGTGCGCGGCGGCAGGACCGCGCACCGGCCAACTGCAGCGGGACGCCCGGGCGGAACGCGGCACACCGTGGCCGCAGCCCCTGGTGTCCCACTACGCCCGGTATTTCCGGGACGGCAACCGCACCGCCTACGAGGGGCTGGTGAGCGCCCGGCAGCAGCGGCTGACGCGTGCGGTGGTACTGGCACTGGCACTGGCAGCGCAGCCCGGCCAAAACCCGGGCCCGGAGGGACCGTCGGGGGCAGCACCGGCCTGGCTGGATGAAGTGATCGACGGCGCCTTCCTGCTCTGCGAACAAAGCTCGTGGAGCTGGGCCGCGCACGACGACGTGTTCACCCGCACGGGGGACGTGCTGCCGGATCTGGACCGGCCTTATCTTGACCTGGGCGCCGGGGAAGTGGCGGCGCAGCTGGCCTGGCTGGACCTGGTGCTGGGTGCCGAACTGGACGGCAGGGCGCCGGGACTGCGGCGCCGGATCCGGGACGAAGTGCAGGCCCGCGTGATCCGGCCCTTCCTGGACCGGCTGGACTGGCACTGGCTTGGCCTGGACGGCGATGTCCACAACTGGAACCCCTGGATCCATTCCAACCTCCTGGCCGCTGCGCTGTTCCTGGTTGACGACCCCTGGGTCCGGGCCCTGACTGTTGCGCGGTGCATCGAAGGCCTGGACCGGTTCCTGGCCGCCATCCCGGCCGACGGGGCCATCGATGAGGGTTTTGCCTACTGGTGGAACGGCGCGGGCAGGGCGCTGGAGGGACTCTCGCTGCTCACGGAGGCAACCGGCGGGGCGCTCGACGCCGACCTGCCGGTGGTCCGCGAAATGGCGGCCTTCCCGCACCGGATGCACATCGGCGGCAGCTGGTACCTGAACGTGGCGGACGGTCCGGCGCAGGCAGCTCCGGCGCTGCCGTGGAGCATGCTGCGCCGGTGGGCCGGCCAGCTGGGCAACGCCGACGCGGCAGCGCACGCCGAAGCCGCAGACTCCGGGGAGCCGGCGCCGGCCGCGGGCCTGGGCAGGATGTTGCGGCCGATCCTGGCCGCCGGCGCCCATGGAGTGGCAGCTGGACCATCCGTCGGCGAGGAAGCCGGTCCGGGCTCCGGCTCCGTGGTCGGCGCGGGGTACCCGCTGGTGCCGTTCGCCTACCTGCCCTCGGTGCAGGTGATGGTGGCCCGCGAAACTGCCGGCAGCAGCACCGGACTGTTCCTGGCAGCCAAGGGCGGGCACAACGGCGAGCACCACAACCATCGCGACGTGGGATCCGTGGTGGTGGCCGTGGACGGTGTGCCGCTGCTGGTGGATGCCGGTCAGCCCACATACACGGCCCAAACGTTTGGGCCCGACAGGTACAGCATCCGCGCCATGCAGAGTGCCTGGCACAGCGTCCCGGCACCCGCCGGGCAGGAGCAGGGCACCGGCAGGGAGTTTGCCGCGCACGTTGTCCACGTGCCGGCTGCCGGGAATCCCGTGCTGGGACTGGAACTGGGGGCCGCCTATGGGCTGGCCCCCGGGCAGTGGGTCCGCACCGCGGCCCTGGACCGTGACGCCCGGCAGGTACGGGTGACAGACACCTGGGACCTGGCTGCTGCACCGCAGGAAGGCGCGGCCGGGGACGGTACCTCCATCACCTACCTTGCTGCCGGAACCGTGCGGATCGGCACCGGCGCCCACGCCGGCACCGCAACAATATCGCCGGCAGGGATCCCCGTACCCGTCCCCGGAACCGCCGCAACGCCCGGCAACCCTGCCACCCGCGGCGCCGCCCTGCGCTGGGAGCCGGAATCCGCCGTCGTGCTGGTGGACGAATGGCAGCTCGACGACCCGCTCCTGGCCGGCGTCTGGGGTGCCAGGCTGACCCGCCTGCGCTTCAGGATGTCCGCCGACAACCGCGCCGCCGGCGCATTCACCCTCACCGTGGAGGCCACACCATGAGCACCCCGCCAGCATCCGTCCCCGCCGGGAAGTCCCTGTTTTCACTCCAGCGCAGGGAGCGCCTCATGGAGGAACTCCGGGCCCACGGCGCCATCACCGTCCGCGGGATCGCGGCCAAACTGGGTGTCAGCGAACTGACCATCCGGCGGGACGTGAACATCCTGGCGGACGAGGGCCTGGTGTCCCGGGTGCACGGCGGCGCCACCCTCCGCAGCCCACTGGACCGGTCGGCGGCGGCCAGGCCGGCGTCGAACAGCTACTCCATCGGCATGGTGGTGCCCTCGCTGGACTACTACTGGCCGCAGGTGATCAGCGGCGCCCGGGCCGAAGCCGAAGAGCAGAACCTGAGGATCCTGGTCCGCGGCTCCGCCTACGACGCCGCCGACAACCGCCGGCAGGTGCAGGCGCTGCTGGACACCCAGAACATCGACGGCCTGATCGTGGCACCGGACATGACCGGCGAACACGGCCGTGAGCTGCTCCGCTGGCTCAACACGCTGCCCATCCCCGTGGTCCTCGCCGAACGCCGTCCGCCCGCGGAGGTTCCGGCGCACCGCCTTGAGTGGGTGGCCACCGACCACTCGTTCGGAGCCGGCATGGCCGTGCGGCACCTGTGGCAGGAGGGGCACCGGCAGATCGGCTGCCTCACGGACTCCGCCAGTCCCACCAGCCCACACGTGGTGCGCGGCTGGCGGCAGGCCCTGGCCGCCATGAAGATCCCGCTGGAAGGCTCGGTCCATGAGGACTCGGCCACGCAGGGCCCGGGCGGCAGGGCGGAACACTTCGACCACGTCCTTGAACTCTGCCGTGCCACCGGAACCACCGCCATGCTGGTCCATTCGGACACCCAGGCGGTGGCGTTTGTGCAGCACTGCGTGGACCGCGGCCTGCAGGTTCCCGGGGACATGGCGGTGGTGGGCTACGACGACGAGGTGGCCTACCTCGCCGAACCCGCCATCTCCGCCGTTCGGCCGCCCAAGCAGTATGTGGGGAAAGTGGCGGTGCAGCTGATGGCCGCGCGGCTCGCAGAGGGAAGGCAGCGGCCCGTGCACCGGGTCGGCCTCAACCCCGACCTGATCCTGCGCGACTCCTCCGTGGGAGCGCCCCGCGTCCCCGCCGCCGGCCTGCTGCAGGAAACGCTGTGATGGCGGGGGCAACGCCGGCACGTCCCACGGCGCTGCTGCTCAGCGGGACCGGCCGCTACGCCGACCCGTGGCATCCCTTTGCGGAAACCTCCGCAGCGCTCGCGGACCTCCTCCGGGAGGCAGGGTTCGACGCCGTCCTGCCGCCGGAGGTGGACGCCGCACTGGCTGCGTTGGCGGACCTGCCCAGCGCGGACCTGCCGGCCCTCCTCGCCATCAACGTGGGCCTGCCGCGGGACGGCGCACCCTCGCCCGGGACGCCGCAGGCCGCTGCCGGGTTGTCCCGCTGGCTCCGGCTGGGCCGGCCCCTGCTGGCGTCCCATTCCAGCGCCACCAGTTTCACCGACCTGCCCGAATGGGAGGACGGGCTGGGCGGACGGTGGATCCGGGGTACGTCCATGCACCCCGACTACGGCCCGGCGGCCATCTCGGTCCGGCCGGAGTCCGGACCCGTGGTGGCGGGCATCCCGGACTTTGTGCTGCCCGATGAGAAATACAGCTACCTGCGCACCGCGCCGGGCATCACCGTGCACGCCACGCACGTCCACAACGGCCTGGACCATCCCACCGTGTGGTCGCTGGAGCGCCCGGGCGCAGGCAGCGGCGGCTCCGGCCGCACTGTGTACGACGCGTTGGGCCATGACGCCGCCTCCTACGCCTCACCCGAACACCGCAGGCTGCTGCGCCAGGCCATCGGCTGGCTCACCGCCGGCAGCCCGGACGGCGCGCAAGCCCCGGCCCCCGCATGACCCGGCTCCTGCCAACCTGTTTTTGACCAGGCGCCTGCCACCGATCAACCGCCCCTGCCACCGACCCGCCAGGACACCATGACCCATCGTGCCGCCCCGCCCGCCCTTGTCCTTCCGCCGCTGGACCGGAAACTGTCCCCGCTCACCGGCCTGACCCGCGACCATTGGTGCGCCTACGCGGACCATATGCTGCGGTCCGCGCACCGGTTTGCCACCCCCGACCACGCCAACCTCTACCTTCCCGGCGCCAGCAGCGCCTACGGCCCGCGCAGCGATTCGCTGGAGGCCTTCGCCCGCACATTCCTGCTGGCGTCCTTCCGGCTGGCCGGTGACCCGGACGGAACCGGCTGGCTGGCCGACTGGTACGCAGCAGGCCTCGACGCCGGCACCAACCCGGCCAATCCGGACCGGTGGCCCACACCCGGCGAGCTGGGGCAGGCCAAGGTGGAGGCGGCGTCGTTGGCTGTTGGCCTGGCCCTGACCCGGGACGTGCTGTGGGACAAACTGCCGCAGCGGGTCCAGGAACAGCTGGTGGCCTGGTTCGAGACGGTGATCGGCGAGGAGTACCCGCCCATCAACTGGGTGTGGTTCCAGATTGTGGTGGAGATGTTCCTGGCCAGCGTGGGCGGCCGGTACTCCGACGCCGATATCGACGCCGGCCTGGCAACCCACGATGCCCTCTACCGCGGCCACGGCTGGTTTGCCGACGGCCCCGAACGCGCCTACGACCATTACGTGGGCTGGGCCTTCCACGTCTATCCGCAGCTGCTGCAGCTGATGGCGCCCCAGGACCCCCGGGTCCGGGCCCGGCGGGACCTCGACGGCGGCCGGCTGGCGGATTTCCTGGCCGACGCCATCCATCTGGTGGGCGGCAACGGGGCCCCGCTGATCCAGGGCCGCAGCCTGATCTACCGCTTCGCCGCCGCGGCGCCGTTCTGGTCCGGCCAGCTGCTGGGCCAGACGCGGCTGAGTCCCGGGGTGTCCCGGCGGGCGGCGTCCGGGATCCTGTCCTACTTCATGGAGCGGGACGCCCTCACCCCGGACGGGCTGCTCTCCATCGGCTGGCACGGCGAGTTCCCCGGCATGAAGCAGTCCTACTCCGGTTCCGGGTCGCCGTACTGGGCAGCGAAGGGCATGATGGGCCTGGCCCTGCCCGCGGATCACCCCGTGTGGACTGCCGTGGAGGAGCCCTTGCCGGTGGAGGCCGCGGACACCCGGCGGCTGATTGCCGCCCCCGGCTGGCAGGTAAACGGCACGGTGGCGGACGGCGTGGTGCGGGTCCGGAACCACGGCACCGACCACGCCAACCCCGGGAGCACGGTGGCGGATTCGCCGCTGTATGCCCGGCTTGGCTACTCCACCCACACCTTCCCGGACCTGGCACCGGAATCCCTGGACAACGCGGTGGTGCTGCAGTCCGGGTCCGGGCAGCTGACGCACCGGACCGGCTTTACCGTCCTGGCGCAGGCGGATCTTGATGGTGTCCTGCTGGGTGCGTCCCGGTTCACGGCGCACTGGATTTCCGTGGACCCCAACGCCGGCCCCGACCATGGCAGCGGCACAGCCGGCGTGGCGGTCGCCGGGCCTCAGGCCACCGTGGTGTCGCTGACCCGCGGGGCGGTGGAGCTGCGGCTGGTGCGGCTCCGCGGGACGGCCGCCGCCGGGGCGGATTCCCGCCTGCGGATCGGCGGCTGGCCGGTGGACCAGGATGGAGCGGACTCCGTTTCGAGCAGGATCCTGGCCGCGCCTTGTGCCGGCGGGCCACTGGACGACGCCGGCACCTGGGTCCGGGAGGCCGCGCACCCCATGGGGGAGCGGCTCACCATCCCCTGGGTTGGTACCGCCGGCGCCGCCCGCGACGGTGACTATGCCGCCGTCGTGGGCCTGGGCGGTGCCGGGCTGGAGCGGGAACTTGCCGGCGCGCGGTGGTCCGACGGCGGCAGCTTTGTGTTTGCCGACGGCACCGCCGTGGACCTCGCGGCGGTGTGGGCGCGGCTGGAATAGCGCCGCAGGTTCCCTGGGTCCAACCGGCCAGGCAGGCAGGCACACACAGCGGGGCCCGCGGCGGGATTGACACCCCGCCGCGGGCCCCTTTTTGCCGTGCGGTTACTTCCCGGCCGCGAAGTGGCTTACACAGGCCCCCTGGTTCCGGAAGCCCGGGTCCAGGTTGGTGGCCCAGCCGCCGTTTTTACAGGCGTCCTTGCCGTTCACAAACGCCACGGTGTATGCCCGCGTGGTGCCGTCCGGGGCGCTGACGGTGACTTCCGCCGTCGGGTTCCCGCTGCTTGCCTGGATCACCGTGACCCGGGCGTTGGTGTCCAGCGGGACTGCCGCCACCGTGGGAAAGGCTGCGGTGGCCGTGAGGACGCTGTACCCGGAGTCATCGGGATCGAACCCCGCCACCGACTGCTGGTCCACCAGCAGCCTGCCCAGGGTGGGCAGTCCGGCCGGAGCCGGCCGGGTGCCCCGGATGGCCACCTCGGCCACCTTGGTGTAGGAACCAGGGGTGGCCAGCACCACCCGGATGCCGCGCGTTGCCACCGGGCTGAAGGCCACGGTTGCCGGGGCTGCGGTGCTGAGCCCGGTGATGGTCCCGGCGGACGTGTCCTGCCATGCTCCGGCCGCG
Organism: Arthrobacter sp. ZBG10; assembly: GCF_001238605.1. Lineage (NCBI taxonomy): Bacteria > Bacillati > Actinomycetota > Actinomycetes > Micrococcales > Micrococcaceae > Arthrobacter > Arthrobacter sp. ZBG10. The sequence goes on from NZ_LFQH01000053.1 coordinate 71,413, forward strand.
TCCTGGTACTGAACCTTCAGGCTTTGCGCGGCCTTTTCGGCTGACGTCACCGTCACCGAATCCACCGTGTACTCCCGGCCGAACCCATACGTGAGGCTGTCACCCGCACGGCCGGCGCTGACCCAGTTGGACCAGGCGGAGCCGGCATTGCCGTCGCAGGTATTGCGGGCCAGGTAGGACCCTTCCGTGAAACTGGCGGTGGCGGTGGTGGCGGGATCCGCCCGGCAGATGTTGTCCACGGTTTCGCTGGCCACCACGATCACCGTCAGTACGGCTGCCAGCGGCTGCTCCCCGGAAACCCCGGTGGCCGCAGTCCCGCGGACGGTGTACGTCCCGGGCACCTGCAGCGCGGCGGCGTCGAAGGAATTCCAGTCCCACGTTGCCGTGAGCCGGTTCCGGGCCGGCCCGGCGCCGATCTGGCCCGGCACGGTGCCCGGTGCTGCCGCCTGGAGCGCGGCCAGGGTGGAGCCTGCCCCCACGGTGGCCGATACCGGATCGGTGGCGGCGTAGCGGCCCACCTCCACCGTCACGGTGGCGTCATTGAAGCCCGCGCCGTACAGGTCCGTCCCGGAACCCGTGACCGTCACGCGGCCCGCCCTGTCCCAGGCGGCAGGGTCAATCTGCTGCCACTGCACCGCAATCGGCCGGCCCGCACCGTTGCCGTACAGGGGGATGACGGTCGCCGGCAGTTCCGGGGCCACCCCCACCGGCGTGCTGAGGTCCACCTTGGTGGTGCCCAGCAGCTGCAGGTCTTCGAGGTCGGTGAAGCCCCACACCTGGTGCGGGTTGGCGGTGGCCGTGGCGGTGGTTCCGGTGGACGAGCCCAGGGAAACCGCGGTCCCGGCCGCCGTCTGGCTGCCCGCCACCTGCAGGGCACTGGCCGCGGCAGCGTTGACCAGCGACCACTTCCGGCCGTTCTCCGTGCTGAGGATCCACTGCGCCGCGGGCGTGGCCTTTGCCTGTTCCAGCGTCATTCCGGACAGCGTGGCGGTACCGGCCTGGCTGCCGTTGAGCACGCCGCCGGTTCCGGCCAGGACCCGGCCGTCCTTGTTGGTCAGCACCCAGCGCCGGTTGTGGGCGTACTCATCGTCGCTGCGGACGGCGTTGAAGGTCCACACCTGCGGGGCCACCGCAGCCATGCTGGACCCCGGGTCCTGGATGGCGGCGGAACCGTCGGCGCGGGCCGTCAGGTCCTTGGCGCTGGCGTCACCGGTGAGGTGGTAGCTGTGGCCGTCCTGCACCGGTGCGGCGTCGGCGGCAACCCCGCTGACGCCGTCGACGACGAACGTCACCACCGAAGCGGCCGGCACCTCCAGCGTGGCGGACTTCGCCGCGGCATCAACGGCGACGGGGGCGCCCTTGACCAGCGCGTTCCGCTCGATGTCCTCGAGCGGGGACTTGGTGGTGATCACCGGGGTCACGGTAGCGCCGGGGGCGATGGAACCGAAGCGGCTCAGGTCCAGGGTGACCTTCTCCGGCGTCGCGGTGTCGTTGAAGTGCACCAGCGTGGCGCCTTTGCCGTCCGCCTTCAGGGCGCTCGCGGTTTTGGCGTTGTCGTTCTGGATCAGGAAATCGCCCGGCCGGATGTAATGCGTGAAGTTCCGGGTGGTGTTGTACTTCTGGTTGGTCAGCACCTTGCACTTGGCGGCTTCGGCACTGGCTCCGTCGTTGATCCGCCGGTTGGAGGACCCTTCACGGCCGGCGTAGTTGCAGTCGAAGTCCACGTAGATGGAGCCCCAGCCGCCGTCGCCCTTTTCCTGCTTGTAGGTGTCCTCCACGGGCTGCCAAAACACCCAGGCGTCCGGCTCCAGCTCACGCAGGTCATCCACCATGCGCCCGGCGATGCCCAGCCCGTTCGCGATGTTGGACCGGTCCCAGCCCCCGGTGGAGTCGCCGAGTGCGGGGTTGCCGCGCCAGGAGCCGCCCACTTCGCTCATCCACAGCGGCTTGTCCGCAGACTTGGCCAGGTCCCGGACCCGGCGGCGGTCGCCGGTGCCGTAAGTGTGGACGTTCAGCTGCGCCACGGCGTCCTTGGCGGCCTGGCTGTAGCCGTTCCAGTTGGTCATGAACTTGCCCGGATCCGTCTCGTCCATCCCGGAGATGACGGCCCCGGTGGTGGTGCCGGCCTTGGCCAGTTCGGCGGCCAGCAGCCGGGTGACGCGGTCCTGCGCCGCAGGATAAATCAGGGCACCTTCCTGCTTCTGCGTGTAGCTGGTGGGGGGTTTGCCCGTGGCAGCGTCGATGTCGGTGCCCCAATAGCCGGAGTTGGGCTCGTTGAACGGGTCGATGGTGTTCACCGTGATGCCGCTGCCCTCCTCCAGCAATTGCACGGCATGCTTCATGTACGCGGCGAACTTGGCCTCCGCCTGGGGCAGCAGGTTTTCGCCCTTGGCGGGGGTGGGCTGGCCCGAGACGTAGCCGCTTTTGGTCATGAACCAGGGCGGGGAGTTGCTGAAGGCTTCCCAGTGGGTGATCTGCTGTTCCGCGGCGAGCTTCTCCACCCACCAGCGCTGGTTGGCGTCCGCGTCCGGGTTGTAGGACGCGGGATCATGCGGGTTCCACTGCTCCAGGAAGGCCAGCTTGTTGGCCTGCGCTTTGTCCACCGTGCCGTCAGGGTTGTACAGGTTGGACGGAGCGGTGCCGGCGGGCACTTCCGTTTTCGGCTGCCACCAGCCTTCCACCGCGCTGCCGTCGTTGAGGTAGTTCTTTACGTCGGAGGCGTTGCCGCCGCCCACGTTGTAGCGGGCGATGTTGAGGTTCAGGCCTTCCTGCCCAAAGACCTTCTGGTACAGCTCTTCGCGGAGTTCGGGGGAGTAGCCGGCCGTCGCGTTGGCGAACCAGACCAGGCTGGTGCCCCAGCCCTCGAACGCGGCTCCGCGGCTTGCCGGGTTGGGCGTGATGGTCACCGGAGTGGGCGGGTCTGCAGCGCCGGCGGGTGCCACGGGGAGCAACGCCAGCCCGGCCACCGCCGTCACCGCGGCAGCGAGCGCGGCCACCGGCTTCCTGGCCCGTCGGGTTCTTCGTGCGGAAAACGTCATTGTTGTACCTCGCAGTCATGGGGGTGCGGAGCTGTTGCCGGTCCCGCAGCCGGGAAGTCCGGGCACAGCGAGACTATGGGCGGGGTCGGAACGGAACAAGGCATCCGAACAAGTTCGGTCGCACTCGGTCACGGGTGTTCAGGACGTGTTCGACGGCGGTACCGGCCGTGGGCAGGCCGTCCCGGCCGCCGGCGAAACTTCGACTTCGCGTCCTGCAGGACAACCCGTGCCGTGCCCGATGGCCGCGGGACGCCTGAAACATGCGTGCGGCGAACCGAAACGATCATTTAACACACCGGAAACCCACCCGGAGATGCCAGCTTTACTCTGGAAACAGACGGCGAAAGCTGCCCTCCGCTGGACGCGGTTCTGATTCCGCGCCCCTTCTGCCGGAGCGGCATTCACGGGCGATTTCCGTTCTCTCCTCGCATCACGAAAGGGGTTTCCCATGGATTCGGGAAATGTCGCTTGGATTTTGGCCAGCTCAGCGCTGGTCTGCATGATGATCCCCGCCCTTGCCCTGTTCTACGGGGGCATGGTGGGCTCACGCCGCATTCTGAACATGATGATGATGTGCTTCGGCGGCGCCAGCCTGGTGGCTGTGCTGTGGGCACTCTTTGGCTACTCACTGGCCTTCGGCAACTCAGTGGGCGGACTGGGGCTGATCGGCGACATCACCGAATTCCCCGGCCTGGGACAGCTGCTCGCCGCGGATGACGAGGCGTCCATCCCGGTAGCACTGTTCGCAGCTTTCCAGCTCTTCTTTGCCTGCGTCACCACCGCACTGGTGGCGGGCGCAGCGGCGGGCCGGATGAAGTTCGGCGCCTGGATGCTGTTTGCCGGCATCTGGGCCACCATTGTCTACTTCCCGATCGCCCACTGGGTGTTTGCGTTCTCCTCTGCGGACGGCAGCGTCACCGGCGGCTGGATTGCCAGCGGCATCAAGGCAATCGACTTCGCCGGCGGCACGGCTGTGCACATGAACGCAGGCGCCGCGGCCCTGGCCCTGGCCCTGGTCCTGGGCAGGAGCTCGGGCTGGCCCAAGATGGAACACACCAAGCCGCACAGCCGGCCGCTGGTGCTGATCGGTGCCGGCCTGCTGTGGGTGGGATGGTTCGGCTTCAACGCCGGCTCCGCCCTGTCCGCAGGCCAGTCGGCGTCGGTGGTTTTCCTTAACACCGCAGTTGCTGCCTCGGCCGGCCTCCTGGCGTGGGCCCTGGTGGAACGGATCCGCCACGGCGCGGCCACCAGCATGGGCGCCGCCTCCGGCCTCATCTCCGCGCTGGTCGCCATCACGCCTGCCTGTGGCGCCGTCAGCCCGCTGGGCGCGGTGGCCATCGGCCTGATCGCCGGTGCGGTTTGCTCGCTGGCGATCGAACTGAAGTTCCGGCTCGGCTACGACGACTCACTCGACGTGGTGGGCGTCCACCTGGTGGGCGGCATCCTGGGCACCCTGCTGATTGGGCTCTTCGCCACGGACGCAGCCCCGAACGCCGTCAACGGGCTCTTCTACGGCGGCGGCTTCGAGCTCCTCGGAACCCAGGCCCTGGCCACGGTCACGGTGCTGGCCTACTCGTTCGGTATCACCTGGCTCCTGGCCAAGATCCTGGACCGGACCATTGGCCTGCGCATCAAGCCCGAGGATGAAATGCGCGGCATCGACCTCGCGGCCCACTCGGAGCTTGCCTACCTCACCGATGAAGACCCGGTGGAGCTGGGGTCCCCCCAGCGCAGCTAGACCCTTCCGGATGGTGCCAATGCGCCGTCCGGAAGACGAGCCAGGCAGAGGGCCGGGCCTTGGGACGTACCAGCGGGGGGCGCTGGGCGGCCGTTCCAGGAGCCGGTCCTCTGCCTTCGTTTTGCCGTCTGTCTCAGCCGGCGGTGCAGACCAGGACGCCGTCCCGGACCTCCACCACGGCCGCGCGGACGTGGCTGAGCCTGGTTTTGGGGTCCGGTGCCATGGTGTCAATGTCCTCGCCGCCCCAGTGGGGATGCGTGAAGTAGACCACCAGTGCCTGGTCCGGGCCGCCGTCGGACGACAGGGGAACCACGTCCGCGTGCCGGCCCACCACGGCCCGGCCGGCCACGGACTCGGGGGCGGCAAGGATCAGTCCGTCGCCCTCCTTCTGCCGCAGCCAGCCGCCTGCCGCGTCCTCCGACCGGTACACCGCCTGGCCGCGCCACTCGTCCACAACCATCCAGTACCAGCCGCCGAGCCGGAATACCTTGGGACCCTCGTGCGGGCGGCCCGGAAGCGTGATGCCTTCGACCGCCCACGACGACGGGTCGTGCGGCGCGTCGCTGACCGCGCTGTAGGTGTTGGACCCGCGGGCCTCGTCCTTGTACCAAAGGCGGTAGCGGCCGTCCCCGCACAAGGCCACGGCGGCGTCGATCACCCGGGGCGAGTCGAGGTCCACCTGGCCCAGGTATTCCCAGTCGGTGAGGTTCCGGCTGGCCAGCTGCACAATCCCGGCCCCACCTGTCCAGTCAGTGCGGACACCGCCCAGCACCGTCAGGTACATGAACCACTGGTCGCCCAGGCGGACGACGTCGGGCGCCCACAGCGTTGCCGGCAGTTCCGTTCCGGGCGGCACCAGGCCGGCCACGGTGCCCTGGTAGGTCCAGCTGGCTCCGCCGTCAGCGGACCGGGCGACGCCGATGCCCGTCCCGTGCACCCATTCCACGCCGGTCAGCCCGTCCTGGGTGGCCCTGCGCTGGGTGTAGAAAAGCACCCAGTCCCCGGTGCGGTGGTCCCGGACCAGGACGGGATCCGTTGGCCCGTCCCAGACGGGGTCCCGGTAGGGGGTTGCGAAGGCGTCCGGCCGCAGCGGAATCACGGCGGGGACGGCATTGGCCTGCTGCTGTGGCACATCTTCTCCAACGTTGTACTTACTTCGTTGGCTTCAGCTTAGGGGGTATCTCCGACGCGCAAAAGCATCCGCGCGGCGCAGATTCCCTGGCGCGGCACTTATCCGGGGTGCGTCACGGAATCTGCGCGTCGACAGCAGGTTTGCGTGTCGCCAATGGACGCCGCCACGGGCGCCCTACTCCCGGAACAGCCCGGCGAGGTCCTCGGCCGTGATGGCGCCGCCGGACAGGGCGTCGCCCTCCATCACATCCGCGAAGAGCTGGGACTTGCGCGCCTTCAGGGCCATGACCTTTTCCTCGATCGTGTCCTTGGCCACCAGCCGGTACACCATCACGTTCCGGGCCTGCCCGATCCGGTGCGTCCGGTCCACCGCCTGCGCCTCCGACGCAGGGTTCCACCACGGATCCAGGAGGAACACGTAGTCGGCCTCCGTCAGGTTCAGGCCGAAGCCGCCGGCCTTGAGGCTGATCAGGAAGACCGGGGCGCTGCCGTTTTTGAACTCGTTGACGACGTCGGCACGGTTGCGGGTGCCGCCGTCGAGGTAGCAGTACTCGATGTTCTCCTCGTCAAGGCGCTCGCGGACCTTCCCCAGGAAGCCGGTGAACTGGCTGAAGATCAAGGCGCGGTGCCCCTCGGCCACCAGGTCCTCGAGCTGTTCAAAAAGCACGTCGAGCTTGCTGGACCGGACCGCGGACAATGACGGGTCAACCAGCGAAACGTCCAGGCTGAGCTGCCGCAGCAGGGTCAGCGACTGGAAGATGGTGAACCGGTTTTTGTTGACGTCCTCAATCAGGCCCAGGATCTTCTGCCGCTCCCGCTGCAGGTGCGTCTGGTACACCTTCTGGTGCCGCGGATTGAGCACCACTTCGAGGATCTGCTCCTGCTTGGGCGGCAGGTCCTTGATTACCTGGTCCTTGGTGCGGCGCATCATCAGGGGACGCACCCGCCGCCGGAGCTTGTCCAGCTGGCCCTTGTCGGCGTTTTTCTCCACCGGCTTCTGGTAGTTTTCGGCAAACCGCTTGGGACTGGCGAACAGCCCGGGCGCCACGATGGACGTCAGCGCCCAGAACTCCATCAGGTTGTTCTCCAGCGGCGTTCCGGTGATGGCCAGCTTGAAGGGGACCGGCAGCTTCCGGGCGCACTGGTACGCCTTGGACTGGTGGTTCTTCACAAACTGGGCCTCATCCAGCACCAGCCCGGACCAGGCGTGGGACGCGTACGCCTCATAGTCGATCCGGAACAGCGCGTACGACGTGATCACCAGGTCGGCTCCCGCCATCGCCGCCGCCGGCTGCCGGCCGCTCTTCGCGAACGTCTCGCTGACCGTGTGGACCTTCAGCCCCGGACCGAAGCGGGCAGCCTCCGCCGCCCAGTTGCCCACCACGCTGGTGGGGGCCACCACCAGGAAGGGGGCGCCGCCGTCGGGACCTGTTGGTTGAGCGTCAACGCTGCCGGGTACGACGGCGGCAGCGGTTCCGTCAGTGCCGGCGGACTGGGCGGCCAGGTCCTTTGCCGCGCACATCAGGGCCAGTGCCTGCACGGTTTTACCCAGGCCCATGTCGTCGGCCAGGACACCGCCGAGGCTGTGCCGGTACAGGAACGTCAGCCAGTTGAAGCCTTCCAGCTGGTACGGCCGGAGGTCCGCGTCCAGGCTGGCCGGCAGCGGCAGGCCCTCGATGCCGCCTTCCAGCAGGCCGCCCACCGCCGCGCGCCAGGACGCCGCCTGCTCGTCCACGATTCCCAGCTGCGCCAGTTCATCCCACAGGCCGGCCTGGAACCGGCTGATCTGCAGCGGCGCATCCTTGTTGTCCTGCAGTTCGCGGGCTTCGTCGATCAGGGCGCGCAGCTGGTGCAGCTCCGGCAGGTCCAGGGAGAAGTACGCGCCGCTGGGCAGGAGCATCCTGGTCTGCCCGGAAGCGAGCGCCGAGAACACCGCGGCGAAGGAGACCGGCTGGCCTTCGAGCGAAATCTGGATGCCCAGGTCGAACCAGTCGCGCTGTTCCGTGGCCTTGGTGGAGATCGACACAACGGGAGCTTCCTCGGCCTCCCGGTAATCGGCGATGTCACCGGCGGTGTCCACATCAACGTCCGGCGCCTCCCGGAGCCGGGGCAGCACGTCCTCGGTGAACGCCAGCGTGTCGAGGCCCTTGAGTTCCACGGAGGCTGCCAGCCGGGGTGTGCCCCAGCCGCCGGTGGCTGATTCGCCCAGCGCCGGAACCGTCTCCCAGGGCTGCCCGATGCCGTCGAGGATGCGCGCCTCGGCGGTGTCATCGCGGTAGCCGTGATCGCCCGGGTGCCGCCACAACGGCTGGGCCGTGACCAGCTTCCCCGACGTGTAATGCCACTCCCAATGCAGCCGGACCCGGTGATCGGCGCCATAGTTCGCCAGCAGCGAGAGGGTGGGAACAGCCAGGGTGGGCAGCTCCACGGATTCGTCCCGCGCCGTCACGCGTGCTGTTTGCTTCAGCTTCGGGTAGAAACCGGTCAGGAACCGCGACTCGTCCTTGGCCGGGATGCGGAGCGCGCTGCCGGCCGTCACGAACGCCAGGAGTTCCTCGCTCAACCCGTTTTCCAGGGGCGCCAGGGTGATCACGGTGTCCGTGGCCGGCCCGTCGGTCACGCCGGGCAGCGTCTCCGGGACAGTGCCGTCCGCCGTGGTGGTGAAAAAGAGGCCATGCGCCGGCCGGCCCAGGGTGCCCACCGCGGCCGGGTCCACTTCGCTGCCGTCAACGCTGATGGTGGGCGAGAGCTCCAGGCCGCCGTCCGGCGGTGTGCCTTCCGCCGGGGCGGGTGTACCGAAACGGCCCAGGTTAAGCCCGACGGCGGCGGGGGACTCCGCGATCCGGACCGGTTCGGTGCCGCGCGAATGGACCAGGGCCAGGCCGATCTTGCGGGCGTCGGCCAGCAGGCTCCACAGGTTCCGGCCCGCGTAGGAGTTCAGCCCCAGCCACAGCCCGGAGGAGTTGTGCATCCGGCTGGCGGATGCCGAGTGCGCGGCCAGGAACTCCTGCATCCATTCGACGTGCGCCTCGTTGCATTCGCGCCGGAAGTTCAGGTAGCTGAGCGTGTTCCAGGAAACGTCGCCACGGATCCATTTGCCCTTGGACCCCATGATGACCGGCCGGGCCTTGAGCTGCCGGACGCCGCGGACCGGATCCCGGCGCCCTGTGTAGGAGAAGTGCGGCGCGGGTTCCTCGATCTCGAACTGCAGGGCCAGCGGGACGCCCGTGCCGGCGGGGGCCGTCCCGGTGCGGGAGATCAGCGGGCTGAGGGCTTCCTCCCAATCGGTCAGGGCCACGGCCGCCGGATCCCGCGCTACCTGCGTGGCGGTGGCAGGGGAGAGCAGCTGGACCCGGATCGCCGGGCTGTCCTCGGCGGCGAAAAGCAGGGCGGCCACATGCTTGCAGTCCTTGCGGACCGGGCAGCTGCAGACACCAACGGTGCAGCTCCAGCCGCCGGCCTTCCGGACCAGTTTGGCGGTGGTGGAATACGGCACCTCTGCGCCGCCGCGGACCTTGCCGAGCATCAGCCCGGTGCCGGCGTCGAACGACATCCCCGAGACGCGGCTGCCCATGGCATAGGCGAGCCCGGCCGCGAGGGAGCGGTCGTTGATGGCGGGGGTCTGTATTGCCAGGGCCGCACTCTCGTCCGGTTGGGATGGCATGGTGCGCGCTACTTTCAGCAGGCCACGGCGGGGCCGGGTCCGGTGGTTGGTGATCTGATCCATCTTAGTTCGCCGGGCGGCACCGGTGCGCACGGGCCGGGTGCCAGGTCCCGCCCAAACTTCGCCTGACGTTCATGTGCCCCGCAACGCCACGGCTCCCTGGCCCCCGTAGCGTGACAAATATCCGAGCACCACCACCACCGCCAGCAGTGAGGATCGCCATGATCACCAGCCAGCAGCCCGTTGTCCTGACCAGCAGCAGCATCGAAGCCGGCGACGAGGAGACCGTCGAAGCCAACGTGGGCCTGGTGGATGCCATGCATGAGGCACTCCTCCACACCGCCGAGATGTCACCCGTGGCGGTCCGCAGCTACTACGTGGACTTCTACCTGACGCAGGCGCTCGAGGGCGGCTTCGCGCAGTACGTCTTTATGGCGATCGACCGGGAGGACACCGACACGCTGATCCGCGAAGGCATGGCCGGCATGGGCGCCACCGCCCACCTGGCGCTGTTCAACCGAACAGCCGGTTTCTTTGACAACCTCTCCGGCACTGACCGCGAGCATTACCTGGATGGCGGAACCGAGGACTCCGATCTGACGCCCGACGCCGTCCTCCGGATGGAAGAGCTCGACGGCGAGTTCGAGGAGCTGCTGGAACACGAAAACATCACCGCCCTGAATGCGGCCTGGCTGCGCGGCCAGGCCGCCCTTCTTGTCCTGGCCGACGACGAGGTGGACGCCCACATCGACCGCCTCGTGGCGCTTGTGCCGGACCTGGCCGAACGCCAGGCACAGGCCGACGCCGACGAGCTGGCTGACGCTCCGGACTTCGAAGTGATCATCCGGGAACTGTGCGAGGTGGCAGGGTTTGCGCTTATAAAGATCACCATGGGCGACCCGAACTACCTGCACCACGGGATCAAGACGCTGGCCTGGCACTTCAGCACCGACCACGGCGACTTCCTGATGGTCGAGGAGGACGACGAGGCGTTCATGATCAATCCCGAAACCCAGGAGATCGTGGCGGCCGTGGAGTTCGCCGAGGCCGACATGGTGGACGCGTAGCCAACCGGCTGCTCCCTGAAGGGACCGCCGGGCCGCCTTTTCCGGGGCGGCCCGGCAGTCCTGCCTAAGCCAGCTGCACCCGGCTGACGGTCACGCCACCCTCAAACACCAGCCGGAACCCTGCCGCGCCGACGGCTGGTCCCTGCCCCAGCGGAATCCGCAGGACACCAGTGAACGCGGCGTCCACGTGACCGGTTCCCGCGGTGTTCCACGTACCTGCGGGGCCGGGAACCTGGACCCGCACGGTGGCCCGGGCTGCCGGGCCGGACGGGGTGCAGGACACCACGTCCAGCAGCACGGATTGCGCCCCGGCGGCAGCCTGGCCGGCAGCCGCTTCGGTCGAAAAACCCCGGTAAACGGACCAGGCCGGCTGCCCGCATCCTGCGGGAGCGATTGCGGTGCCGGCCAGCGGCGTCTCCGGGACCAGGGCCAGGTTCCCGCAGGCGTCGTAGGTCTCCGCCCGGAACCACGCGCCGCGGCTGCGGCCCGGCGTGGGGCTGCCGGCCACCTCAAGCGTCACCGCCAGCGGCAGGTCCGCAGCGGAGGCGCCGGCCAGGAGCAGGTAGCTGCCCGGCTCCACCACCAGGCGCCCGGCAGCCACGTTGAAGGTGGCCAGGCGTTCCAGGGGAACCCGGATAACGGCCGTGGCGGAGCCACCCGCGGGAATGTCCACCCGCTCATGGCCCACCAGGAGCCGGCGCGGGAACCCGGACGGGTGGCCCGGCGCCGAGGCGTACACCTGGACCAGTTCCTGCGCCGGCCGCAGACCGGCGTTATGGACCTCGATGGTGAGCTCCGCGGTGTCGGCGCGGTCCGGGGTCCCGCCGGACAGTTCCCGCAGGGCAACGGAGCCGTACCGCACCTCGCCGTAGGTCAGGCCGTGACCCAGCGGATAGAGGGGCTCGGCGCTGCTGTAGAGGTAGGTGGACTGCGAGGTGATGATGTCGTAATCCAGGATGTCCGGCAGGTCCTCGTCGCGGCCGAACCAGGTCTGCGGCAGCCGGCCGGTGGGCCCGGAGTCCCCGCTGAGGATCTCCGCCACACCGTGGCCCAGTTCCTGGCCGCCATGCGAGGTCCAGGCGACGGCGGGGGTGTCGGCCAGCCCGCCCAGCGCGTAGGGGTAGGAGGACACGATGACCAGGACGGTGCGCGGATTTGCCTCGCGGACAATCCGGATGAGCTCCTGGTCGGCCAGCGGAAGGTCCAGCGACGTGCGGTCCAGCGTTTCCCGGCCACCCAGGTGGGGATCGTTGCCCACCACCACAATGGCCGTGTGGGCCTGGGCCGCCGCGCTCCGGGCAGCTTCGTGCCCGGAGCTGAGGACGCGGAGAACAAAGGAATCGGCCAGGCCGTAGTCCGGGACCAGCGCCGCGCTGCCCGTACCTGCCTCGATCCGCAGCCATTTTCCGCTCCCCACATGCTGCAGGGCAGCTGTGCCGTCGGCGGCGTAGGCGGCCCGGAACGTCTCCTGGACCACCCAGCCGCCCACCCGGTCCGCCGCTGCCCGAAGGTAGCCGTCCCCGGTATCCGTGACGAATTTTCCGGTCTGCACCAGCCGCAGCGTCAGTTCGCCCGAGCCCCAGTCCTTCAGATTGAACGAATGCTCCGGACCGGGCGCCCCGGCACGGGCGGTAAGCACCGCCCCGCCGCTGCCGCCCAGGTAGCCTCCGGTCCGCACGCACCGGAAGGCAACAACGTCGGTCCCCTCCTCAGCGGTAACGGAACCGGGATAGCGGTGGCCCAGGCCTTCGGCGATGCTGACAGCATCCTGCAACGTTCCGCTGTACCAGTCGCTGAGGACCCGCGAACCCAGCGCGCCGATCACCGCGATGGACCCGGCCGGGTCACCCAGCGGCAGCAGCCGGTCCGCTGATCCGGCCGCGGGTTCATTGCGAAGCACCACCACCGCCTTCGCGGCGGCCTCCCTGGCCAGGGCAACATGGGCCGGTGTGCCAATGGCCTCGGGCCCGATCGAAGCATACGGATCGCGTTCCGGCGCGAACTCGCCGGTCCTGGCCCGGAGGGTGAGGAGTCGCAGCAGCGCGGCGTCCACGGCCGCTTCATCGATCAGACCCTTCGCCAGGGCCCCGTTGAGGTACGCGATGGAGGGGCCGGGGTTGTCACCGTCGTCAGTAAAGCTGTCGACGCCGGCGTGGAGGGCTGCGGCGTACGCGGCAGGGCCGTCGTCGAAATACTTTTCCGCCCGGAACAGCGAACCGGGCGCGCCGGCGTCTGTCACCACGGTGATCCCTTCCCCGTTGCGCCACTGCCTCAGGTGCTCCCGGACCAGGTCGGACACGTGCGCAGGCCGGCCGTTGACCAGGTTGTAGGAGAGCATCACGGCACCGGCCACCCCATCCTCGATGGGGCCGCGATAGGCGGGCAGCTCGTACTCGTGGAGTACCCGGGGGCTGAGGTTGCTGGAGGTGACGTTCCGGTCCCGCTCATTGTTGTAGCCCAGGAAATGCTTCAGCGTGGGCACCGTGAGCCACGTGTGGGGGTCCCGGCCCTTCATGCCGCGGCAGAATGCCCCGGCCAGCTCCGCCGTGAGGTGCGGGTCCTCGGAAAAGCCTTCCTCGTTCCGGCCCCACAGCGGGTGGCGCAGGGGGTTCACCACCGGCGCCCAGGCGTTCAGGCTGACTGACGGATCAGTGGCTTTTTTGCCGCGCAGTTCGTGGCCGGTGGCCTCGCCCAGGCGCTCGATCAGGTCCGGGTCCCAGGTAGCCGCCATGCCCACCGGCTGCGGAAAAACGGTGGCCGGTCCCAGCCACGCAACACCGTGGGCGGCCTCGGCTCCGGTGTGGAACGGCGCCAGGCCAAGGCTGTCAACGGCCGGCGAATGCTGGTGCAGCATCGCCACCTTCTGCGCCAGTGTCAGCGCCGCCAGGATGGCAGCCGGTGACCCGGCGGCCTCAGCCTCCACCGTCGGCTCTGGCCCCTGCGGTGGGGTGGGTGCCGGAGCGTTGATGTCCACGGCGGGGGAGGCGGCTTGCTGGTGGGGCACTGGAATCCTATCGGCTGGTTATCGAATCGCTTATACAAAATCCGGCAGAATCCAGTGTTGCACTGGCGCTTGTGAGTCGCAACACATTTATCCCTTGCCGCGAAGGTGGGTGGTGGCCTACGCTAAACGCAGTCGAATCGATTCGATGAATCGCTTGAAGCTTTGTCTAAATGACTTCCACGAAGGAGTGCTGGTTATGCGCAGTTCCCATGTTGATCCCGCAACGGGCCACCCACGAAAAACAGCCGGTCAGTTGCTCGGTGAGGCTGCATCCCCTGCTGTAAACCGCCGGTCATTCCTGGGGATCCTCAGCGGCGCAGTGTTCCTGGCTGCGGCCCCCGCGGCGCTCACCGCGTGCTCCGGCACCGCCGCACCGCAGGCCACCTCCTCCGGCAGCCTGGCTGAAACCGTGGCCAAGCTGGTCCCGGCCTACAAGCCGCTGGAGCTGCTGAAACCGGACATCGCCTCCGTGAACGGGTCCACCCCCGGCTTCACCAGCGTCCCGGCGTCGCTGGTGAAGTCCGTGGCCAAAACCCCGGGCAGCGGCGGAACCTACACCGCCATGACCCCCGCCTGGTGGGCCGTGCCGCCGGCGCTTCCGGAGAACGGCTACTACAAGGCGGTCAATGAGAAGCTCGGCGCCACCGTCAACTTCCAGGTGAACGACGGCAACGCCTACGCGGACAAGGTGCAGACCGTCCTGGCTTCGCCCAAGGACGTGCCGGACTGGATGGTTATCCCGGCCTGGAACCTGCCGCCCCGCTTCGGCCAGGCCGCCGCCGGCGTTTTCCAGGACCTGTCGCAGTTCCTGGCCGGCGACAAGGTCAACAAGTACCCCAACCTCGCCAACATCCCCACCGCGGCCTGGAAGATGGGGTGCTTCGAAGGTGGCCTCTACGGCCTGCCGTACCCCGGCGCGCTCATCTCCGATGCCCTCTTCTACCGCGCGGACCTCTTCAAGCAACTCGGTGTGGAACCGCCCAAGTCGGCCGACGACTTCCGCAAGGTGGCCAAGGAACTCACCGACGAATCCAAGAACCGCTGGGGCTCCGAGGACGTCTGGACCGGTGCCCAGATCATGCACGGTGTGGTCCCCAAGTGGAAAAAAGTGGGCGGCACGCTGCAGAACAAGTTCGAAACGGACGAGTACCGGGCGGCCCTCGAGTGGACCGCCAAGCTGTTCGCGGACGGCTCCGTCCACCCGGACGCCGTGGCAGGCAACGCCCAGCAGGCCAAGCAGCGTTTCGAATCCGGTGCCACCCTGATGGCATCCGACGGCATGGGCGGCTGGCACGAGGCTCTGGCCCGGGTCCTGCCCACCAACCCGTCCTTCGACCAGCAGCCCATGGACTACTTCGCCCCGGACGGCGGCAAGCCCACGCTGTTCCGCGCGCAGCCGGCCGCAATCTTCAGCTTCATCAAAAAGGCGGACGCCGCAAAGGTGGAGGAGATGCTGGCCCTGGCCAACTTCATGGCCGCCCCGTTCGGCACCGAGGAACACGTCCTGATCAACAACGGCGTGGAAGGGGTGCACTTCACCCGCGACGCCCAGGGCGTGCCCAAGGCCACCGACAAAGGCAGCACCGAGGTCACCAGCACCTACGCGTTCCTGGTCAGCCCCCCGGTGGTCAACTCCATGGTCCAGTACCCCGGGCTGGTGCAGGCACAGTCCGGCTGGGAAGCCCGGCAGGCCCCCAACGTGGTGGAGGATGTCTTCTTCGGCGTCCAGATCCAGGAGCCGGCCAAGTACGGTTCCCTCGGCAAGCCGTTCGATGACCTGGCCAAGGACATCATCCGCGGCCGCAAAACCATGAAGGACCTGGACAGCGAACTCGCGTCCTGGAAGAGCAAGGGTGGCGACGAACTCCGCGACTTCTACGCCGGATTCCTGGCATAGCCGTGGCACGCACGGGCACAGGGACGGAAAGCGGCGCAGCAGCCACCCCGGCGCAGGAGGCGGGCCTGCGTCCGGCGGCGGCCGGGACAGCAGCCGCCGGGGAGCGGCCGACGGCGACGCCACCGGCCGTGCCGGGCCGCGGCAGCGGGCGGGCCGGGGGAGCCGTGGCCGGGAAAGCAGCCGCCGGATCCCCCGGCGCGGGCGCCAAGGGAACAGGCACCAACAAAACGGGTCCTACAAAAACAGGCTCTACAAAAACAGGCTCTACAAAAACAGGCGACGGGACCAGGCCGAGGGCCAACTTGCGGCTGCGGTTCAAACGGGACCGCTCCCTGGTGCTGATGGCACTGCCCGCGGTGCTTCTGCTGGCGGTCTTCGCCTACCTGCCCATGCTGGGCAACGTGGTGGCGTTCCAGGATTACTCCCCGTACGTGGGCATCCCGGACAGCCCCTGGGTGGGACTGGAAAACTTCACCCGAGTCCTGGCCGACGCCGACTTCTGGCACGCCGTCCGGAACACCCTGGTGATCACGGCCTTCCAGCTGGTGTTCTTTTTCCCCATCCCCATTGCCCTGGCCATGCTGCTGAACTCCCTGGTCAACCCGCGCCTGCGGTCAGTGATCCAGGCCGTGGTGTACCTGCCGCACTTCTTCTCCTGGGTCCTGGTGGTGTCCGTTTTCCAGCAGATCTTCGGCGGCGCCGGGCTGCTCAACCAGTCCCTGCGAGCCAACGGCTGGCAGGCGGTGGACATCATGACCAACCCGGACACGTTCCTGTTCCTATTGACCTCCCAGGCTGTCTGGAAGGACGCCGGCTGGGGCATCATCGTGTTCCTGGCGGCCCTGAGTGCCATCGACCCGGCCCAGTACGAGGCCGCTGCCGTGGATGGCGCCGGCCGGTGGAAGCGGATGTGGCACGTCACCCTGCCGGGCCTGCGCAGCGTCATTGTGCTGCTGCTGATCCTGCGCCTCGGTGATTCCCTGACCGTGGGGTTCGAACAGATGATCCTGCAACGCGATGCCGTAGGCGCAGGGGCGTCCGAGGTCCTGGACACGTTTGTCTATTACACCGGCGTGCAGAACGGCGACTGGAGCTACGCGGCCGCTGCCGGGCTGATCAAGGGCCTGGTGAGCCTGGCCCTGATCCTGACAGCCAACAAAATTGCCCACATCTTCGGTGAGAGCGGTGTCTACTCCAAATGAGCATCCTGACCAGCAAAACCCCCGTCTCCGCCCGGCCCGGCAAACCCGCCCGTCCGCCGCGGATCAAGCCTGAACGGCCCGTCTGGGACGAAGAGCCCGGCGCCGGGGCGAAGATCGGCAAAGTGGTGGTGCTCGCCGTGGTGGTCCTGGCAGTGCTGGGGCCGCTCTACACCATTGTCCTGACCAGCATTTCCTCCCAAGGCACCATCACCAGGGCCGGCGGGCTGGTCCTGGTCCCGGGCGAGATCTCCTTCGCCGCCTACCAGCAGATCCTCAGCGGCGGGGTGGTCACCCGTGCGGTGCTGGTCAGTGTGGGCATCACGGCAACCGGCACCGCGCTCAGCATGCTGGTGTCGATCCTCTGCGCCTACGGGCTGTCCCGGCCGGGATCGTTTGCCCACACGCCCATCCTGTTCACGCTGCTCATCACCATGTTCTTCAGTGCCGGCATCATTCCCGCCTACCTGCTGGTGTCCGGGCTGGGCATGATCAACACGTACTGGGCGCTGATCCTGCCGGGCTGCATCTCGGTGTTCAACATCATCATCCTGCGCGGATTCTTTATGGGGATCGACCGCGGCATCCTGGACAGTGCCCGGATCGATGGGGCCAGCGAATGGCGCACCCTGACGCAGATCGTGCTGCCCATGTCCAAGGCCGTGACGGCCGTGATCGCACTGTTTTACGGCGTGGGCTACTGGAACGCCTTCTTCAACGCCATCCTCTACATCAACGACAGCTCCATGAACCCGCTCCAGGTGGTGCTGCGTTCCTACGTGCTCCAGGGTGTCTCGGTGCCCGGCCAGGTGGATGTGGGCTCCGGCGCGGCGGCCGGTCCCGCGCTGCAGATGGCCGTCATTGTGCTGGCCATGGTGCCCATCCTGATTGTGTACCCCTTTGTGCAGAAGCACTTCACCAAGGGCGTGATGATCGGCGCGGTCAAGGGATGACGGCCCCGGGACAACGGCCAGGACAACGGCCGGAACCAGCCAGTCCGCTAACGGGCCGGCGAGGTGGTCTCGCCCTCCGACAGGGTGGGGGCGATCAGCCGCAGCTCTGCGGGTTTGGCCAGGCTGAGCCGGTCCATCACCATCTCCACGGCGGCCCGGCCGATGTCCATGGCCGGGATGGACACGGCCGTCCAGGGATGGACGGCTGCCGCGGCCACGTCAGCCGGCGCGATCACCGCCACCGAGATGTTGTCAGGGATGGCCAGGCCGCGGGCCGCGAGGTTCTCGCGGAGGATGGGAAGCAGGCCCTCGTTGTGGACCAGCAGCGCGGTGGCAGGATGCGGTGCGGCGAAGATCTTGTCGAGTGCCTTGGCCAGGTCCTTCGAATTGGCCTCGCAGGCCACGGCCAGGTCCTGGATCTCAAGGGAGCGGCACGCATCCTCGAAGCCCGCCAGGGCCCGGTCCGCATAGGTGGCATGCCGGCGGAGCGACGCCGGCGGCGAACCGATGAACGCGATGCTCCGGTGGCCCAGCTCCGCCAGGTGCCGGACCGCTGTGCGGGACGCCCCGGCAAAGTCGAAGTCCACGCAGCTCAGGCCGCGCGGATCGTCAGGCATCCCGATCAGGACCGCCGGCTTCTGCAGCCTCGCCAGCAGCGGGATGCGCGGATCCCTGGCCTCGATGTCCATCATCACCAGGCCATCCACCATGGACTGCGATGTCACCCGTTCGATGCTGCCGGCGTCGTCCTGCGTCAGCAGCAGGACGTCCTGGTTGTGGGTCCGGGCGGTGGTGACCACGGCGGTCACGAACTGCATCACCACGCCCACGTTCACATCCGCCCGCAGGGGGACCACCAGGCCCAGGACATTGGACCTGCTGGACGCCAGCGCCCGGGCACTGGACCGGGGGCTGTATTTCAGCCGCCGCATCGCTGCTTCGACTACATCACGGGTCTCCTGCGAGATGGGACGGTTGCCGCTCATCACGTAGGACACGGTACTCGTGGACACGCCGGCTTCTTTGGCCACGTCACTGATGGTGGCCGCCGTTGAAGCCTTTCGATTGCTCATACCCCCCATTTAACCAAGGAATCCCATGCAACTTCGCAGCCACGGCCTGAGCAGCATCACGGACCGCACCGGCCTGCTGTTCGGAGCCGACTACAACCCCGAACAGTGGCCGGAGGAGAGCTGGCCGGAGGACATCCGGCTGATGCAGGAAGCCGGGATCAACCTGGTCACCGTGGGCGTCTTCAGCTGGGCGCGGCTGCAGCCCACCGAACACACCTGGGACTTCGGCTGGCTGGACCGCATCCTGGATCTGCTGCACCAGGGCAACATCAACGTGTGCCTTGCCACGCCCACCGCCTCCCCGCCGCCGTGGCTGGGCCACCGCCACCCAGGAACGCTGCCCACGGATGAGTCAGGCGCCACCCTCTGGTACGGCTCGCGCAACCAGTTCTCGCCGTCGTCGGCCGAATACCGCAGCGCCGCCCTGAAGGTCACGGCCGCGCTCGCCGCCCGCTACGGCAGCCATCCCGCAGTGGCCATGTGGCACGTGGGCAACGAACTGGGACAGATCAGCTACGACGACGAAACCGCCGCAGCCTTCCAGGACTGGCTCAGCCGCCGCTACGGTTCGCTGGCAGAACTGAACACCGCCTGGGGCACCACGTTCTGGAGCCAGGGGTACAGCGGGTGGGACGAGATCCTGCCGCCGCGCACCGCCCCCTACCTGCACAACCCCACCCAGCTCCTGGATTTCCGGCGCTTCACCTCCGACGCGCTGCTCAGCTTGTTCACAGCGGAACGGGACGTGATCCGCAGCCAGTCACCCCTGGTGCCCATCACCACCAACCTGATGGGATTCTTCCGCGGCGCCGACTACTTCAGCTTCGCCGCTGAAGCCGACTTTGTGGGCAACAACTGGTACACGGACCCGGCGCAGCCCCACACCTGGGAACTCGGCGCCCTGACGCACGATCTCTGCCGCGGACTGGCCGGCGGGAACCCGTGGCTGCTGATGGAATCCGCCACCTCCGCTGTCAACTGGCGGCCGCACAACACGGCCAAGGACCCGGGCGCGCTCAGGGTCGACTCGTATTCCGCCCTGGCCCGGGGATCGGACGGGATCTGTTTCTTCCAGTTCCGCCAGTCCGCCTTTGGCGCCGAACGCTTCCACTCCGCCGTGGTGCCCCTGGCCGGCGCCGACACCCGCGTATTCCGCGAGGTGGCAGCCCTGGGCTCCGGCCTCCAGGAGCTCCGCTTCCTGGCCGGCGAACCCGCACCCGCGCCGATCGCCATCCTGTTTGACTGGGACAGCTGGTGGGCGGCGGAAGCACCGGACCGCCCGTCGGACCGGCTGGCCGTACTGGACCAGCTGCAGGCCTACCACCGGCAGCTCCTGCGCCGGGGCC
This sequence comes from Arthrobacter sp. ZBG10, assembly GCF_001238605.1. Classification (NCBI taxonomy): domain Bacteria; kingdom Bacillati; phylum Actinomycetota; class Actinomycetes; order Micrococcales; family Micrococcaceae; genus Arthrobacter; species Arthrobacter sp. ZBG10. The sequence goes on from NZ_LFQH01000053.1 coordinate 91,523, forward strand.
TTTCCGCCGAAGTGGTGCACCCCGGCACCGACCTGGACCGGTTCAACCTGGTCCTGGTTCCCAGCCTTTTCCTTCTGCGCGACGAGCACGCCGCCCGCCTGGCCGGCTGGGTGGAGCGGGGCGGCAGCGCCGTGGTGGGCCCGTTCAGCGGTGTGGCGGACGGCAACGGCCACCTCCGCCAGGGCCGGTTCCCGTCGGTGCTGGCCGGAATGCTGGGGGCCAGCGGCGAGGAATGGCGCCCACTGGCAGGCCCGGTGGGACTGGACTTCGGTGCGGCACCGGCCGCGGGAACACCCGGCTCCGCCCCCGCTGGACCTGAGCTGTCCGAATCCGGGCCGGCTGGCCTGGCCGCGGCCAGCTGGTCCGAGGACCTGCGCCTGGACGCGCCGGGAGCCACCGCCGTGGCCACCTTCACGGAAGGAGCCCTGGCCGGAAAACCCGCGGTGGTCCGCAACAGCCACGGCCGCGGCACCGCCTGGTACGCCGGGGCGGACCTGCCGGACGCCGCCCTGGCGCTCCTGGTGGGGGACGCGCTTGCTGCCGCCGGCCTGGCCTCACCGGTGGTTGGCGAACTGCCCTCCGACGTCGAACTTGCCACCCGCGGAACCTGCCATTTCCTGCTGAACCACAGCCCGGAACCGCGCGCCGTGCACCTCACGGAACAATCCGTGGACGTGCTCACGGGCGCCGCGCACGGCCCCCACCTGGTCCTGGAGCCCTACGGCGCCCTGGTCCTCAAAGCCACCCCCGCCCCCACTGAGAACGGACACTGACCTCCATGAAATTCACTGACGGCTACTGGCTGTACCGCAAGGGCTACTCAGCGCTGCACCCCCGCGACGTCGCCGAAGTGGTGGCCGGCGACGGGACCCTCACGGTTTACGCCCCCACCAAACGCATCGCCTCCCGCGGTGACGCCCTGAACCTGCCCCAGCTCACGGTGACGTTCGAGGCGCCGATGCCGGACGTGATCGGGGTGACCATCGAGCACCACCAGGGCGGCCTGGACCGCGGACCCCACTTCGGCGTCAACCGCACCGGCGCGGCCCCGGAACTGTCCACGGCGGACAGCGACGGCACGGCCAGCATCACATCCGGCGGCCTGACGGCACGGATCAGCACGTCCGGGGACTGGGGGGTCGAATTCCTGGGCGACGGCAGGCTGCTCACCGGTTCCACCGCGCGCAGCGTTGGGGTCATTACGGACGACGCCGGGCGCAGCTTTGTGCACGAACAGCTCAGCCTCGGCGTGGGCACCAATGTCTACGGCCTGGGGGAGCGGTTCGGCGCCTTTGTGAAAAACGGGCAGTCGGTGGACATCTGGAACGAGGACGGCGGCACCTCCAGCGACCTCGCCTACAAAAACGTGCCGTTCTTCATCACCAACGACGGCTACGGCGTGTTTGTGAACCACCCCGAGAAGGTTTCCTTCGAGGTGGGATCCGAGGTGGTGTCCCGGACCCAGTTCAGCGTCGAGGGCCAGCGGCTGCAGTACTTTGTGATCCACGGCCCCTCGCCCAAGGACATCATCCGGCGGTACACGGAGCTCACGGGCCGGCCGGCCCGGATCCCCGCCTGGTCCTACGGGCTGTGGCTGTCCACCTCCTTCACCACCGACTACGACGAAAAGACCGTCACTTCCTTCATCGACGGCATGGCCGAGCGGAACCTGCCGCTGTCCGTGTTCCACTTCGACTGCCACTGGATGCGCTCCTTCCACTGGAGCGACTTCATCTGGGACCCGGCCACCTTCCCGGACCCCGAGGGCATGCTGGCCCGGCTGCACGAACGCGGCCTGAAGGTCTGCGTGTGGATCAACCCCTACATCGCCCAGCGTTCGTACCTGTTCAAGGAAGGCCTGGAACGGGGCTACCTGGTGAAAAGGCCTGACGGGTCCGTGTGGCAGTGGGACATGTGGCAGGCAGGAATGGGCCTGGTGGACTTCACCAATCCGGACGCCGTGCTCTGGTACCAGGACAAACTCCGCGGACTGCTGGGCCAGGGCGTGGATTCCTTCAAGACCGACTTCGGCGAGCGCATCCCCACGGACGTGGCCTGGCATGACGGGTCCGATCCGGAACGGATGCACAACTACTACTCCCAGCTCTACAACCGGACGGTGTTCGACCTGCTGGCCAAGGAGCTCGGGGAAGGCCAGGCCGTGGTCTTTGCCCGGTCCGCCACCGCCGGCGGGCAGACCATGCCGGTGCACTGGGGCGGCGACTGCGAATCGACGTTTGCCGCCATGGCCGAATCGCTGCGCGGCGGACTGTCCCTGGCGGCGTCCGGCTTCTCGTTCTGGAGCCACGACATCGGCGGCTTCGAAGGCACCCCTGAGCCGGAGATCTTCAAGCGCTGGATCGCCTTCGGCCTGCTCTCCTCACACTCGAGGCTGCACGGCTCCAACTCGTACCGTGTTCCGTGGCTGGTGGATGAGGAGTCCGTGGATGTGCTGCGGCATTTCACCGAACAGAAGATGCGGCTGATGCCCTACCTGCAGACAGCGGCGGAAGAGGCCTACACCCAGGGCATCCCCCTGATGCGTCCGCTCTTTATGGAGTTCCCCGGCGATCCGGGCTGCGCGCACCTGGACCGGCAGTACATGCTGGGCCCGGACCTTCTGGTGGCACCTGTCATGGACCCCTCAGGGACCGTGTCCTTCTACCTTCCTGAAGGAACCTGGACGCACCTGGAAACCGGCGAGCAGCTGGCCGGCCCGCGCTGGCACCGCAAGGAGTACACGGTGATGCAGGCCGCCACGTGGGTCCGGGAAGGCGCGGTGCTGCCGCTGGGCACGGTCTCGGACCGGCCGGACTACGACTGGGCCACGGAAATGGTGTTCAAGGCGTTTAATGCTGCTGACGGATCCCGCCGGATCGCGGTGCCGTCCCCGGACGGCACCAGCACGCAGTTCGAGGTCACTGTCAGCAGCGGTGCCGTGACGGCCCGGGTGGTCTGAGGCCCATAATCCCCGGCGCACAAAAGCCCGCCTCCCGGATTGGGAGGCGGGCTTTTGGTCCGGGGCAGGAGTTGCCTGTCCTGCGTCAGCCGGCCCGGCTGCCTGCCGGCTGCACGTGCCGCGGCCCGCCGATCCGGGCGTGCGGTGTTTCCCAGGACGCCAGTGTGGCCCGGACATCGGGGCGCCGCTCGGCGGCCAGCGCCTCCGCATAGGCCCGGTCCAGCACGTCGCTGATGAGTACCTTTTCCTGCCGGCCGGCAGACTGCACTGAAGCTTCCACCATGGCAAGGCTGAGCACGTTGGAGTGCACCTCCCCGGACGGAACCGTCCCGGTCCGCAGTGCGGACACAAATTCCACCAGCGCGCCGGAAATCTCCTCGGCATGGCTGGCCGGCTCCAGCGCAACCGGACCGGATAAGGCGGCCGCCAGCGGTTCGCCGGCACCGTCCCACAGGGCAGTGCCACCGGCGCCGTTGACGCGCCAGGCACCGTTCCAGGAGGTCTCCAGCCCGTCGGCGCACCAGCTGCCCGTGTAGGTGTACCGGGTACCGCCGCTCATCTGGAAGACGGCGGTGGCTGCCGCGTTCCCGTTGTACCAGCTCCAGGCGGGGTTGAACTCCTCGCAGTAGACGGAGACGGGGTCCTGGTCCAGGAGGAAGCGGACGGCGTCGAACTGGTGGATGGCCATGTCCACCAGCAGCACGTGCGCCATTTCCTCGCGGAAGCCGCCGAAGTGCGGGGCCTTGAAGAATTCGGTGGTGACCACGCCAATGCCGCCCAGCTGGCCGGCAGCCGCTTTGAGCTGGGTGAGGCCGTGGAAGTACCGGCGGGACTGGCTGATCATCAGCAGCTGCCCGCTGGCTTCCGCGGCCGCCGCCAGGGACAGGCCCTCGGCCACTGTAGGGGCCACCGGCTTCTCACACAGCACGGGCAGGCCGGCGAACAGTGCCTCCACGTTCACGGGATGATGGGCGGCCGGGACGGTGACGTTCACAACTGCTTCGGCGCCGGTGGAAGCGGCAACCTGGGCAACGCTGGTGCCCAGGACCAGCCCTGCCAGGCCGGCGTCCTGCACGGCGGCCCGGGCGGTGGCCAGGTCCAGGTCCACCAGGCCCACCAGTTCCACGTCCGGGTTGGCCTGCAGGGCGGCGATCCAGGCCCTGCCCATGCCGCCGGCGCCCACCTGGACCACCTTGAGCGGCGTCGCCCGGGGAAGGACCGCGAAGTCAGGTTCGAAGGCGCTCAATTGTGCATCGCCCCCTGGTAGCCGTGGCCCGAGTAGAAGTCCTCGGTTTCGTACCGCAGCAGCACCGGATCGGTGCGTTCGGGCCGGAGCGTCCTGGCCCAGCTGACCCCGTTGGCGATCACCCGCCGGACGTCCTTGTGGTGGTACACGGGGTAGTCCTGGTCGCCCGGGCTGAAGAAGAAGATCCTGCCGTAACCGCGTTTGAAGGTGCAGCCGCTGCGGAACGCCTCGCCGCCACTGAAGGTGCTCAGGAACACCAGCTCGTCGGGGACCGGGATGTCGAAGAACTCGCCGTACATTTCCTGGGCCGGGATGATGAACGGGTGCGGGATGCCCTGTGCGATGGGGTGCATGGGGTCCACGGTCCAGACGATTTCGCGGTCCTGCCCGGAGCGCCAACGCAGCGTGCAGGAGGTGCCCATCAGCTTGCCGAAGATCTTGGACCAGTGCCCCGAGTGCAGGACCAGCAGGCCCATGCCGGCCAGCACATGCCGGTGCACGCGCTCCACCACCTCATCCGAGACTTCGCCGTGGGCGGCGTGGCCCCACCAGACCAGCACGTCGGTGTCCCGCAGGACTTCCTCGGTGAGGCCGTGCTCGGGCTCGGCCAGGGTGGTGGTGCGGACCCTGGCGTTGGCGCCGAGGTTCTCCTCGATGCCTTCGCGGATGGTGGTGTGCATGCCGGCGGGGTAGATGGCGGCGACGTGCGGCTGTTCCTGTTCGTGGCGGTTTTCGCCCCAGACAAGGACCCTGACGGGCTCGGTGGTGTGCGTCATTCGTTTTCCTAACTGGTTGGATCTGCCCGTGCGGGCGATGGTTATTTGACGGCTCCGCCGGTGGCGCCGGCCGCAATGTATTTCTGGGCCAGGATCAGCAGGGCGATCGCCGGCAGGGAGGACAGGACGGCGGTGGCCATCACGGCGCTCCAGTTGGAGACCTGTGTCCCCAGGTACTGGTAGATGCCAAGGGTCACCGGCCGCACCTCATCCGTGGTGGTCAGGGTCAGGGCAAAGAGGAAGTCGCTCCAGGAGAACAGGAACGCGAAGAGCCCTGCGGTGATGAGCGAGTTCCTGCTGATGGGCAGCACAATCGAGACGAACGAGCGCACCAGCCCCGCGCCGTCCACCCGGGCCGCCTCCACGATGGAGGTGGGAATGCCCGTCATAAAAGCCCGCATGATGAGGATGACAAACGGGATGGCGTGGGTGGAGTCCGCCAGGATGAGGCCCGGGATGCTGTTAAGCAGGCCCAGGTCGTTGTACGCCGTGTACAGGGCGTTGGCGATCACGATCCCCGGGATCATCTGGGACACCAGGATGGCCAGCAGGGCCAGGTTGACCCACTTGTAGCGGAACTGGGCCAGCGCGTAGGCGGCCGGTGCCGCCACTGCCAGGCTGAACACCACCGTTCCCAGGGACACGGCAAGGCTGGTCAGCAGGTTGGGGCCCTGCTCGGCGATGGCGCGGGCATACCCGTCGAAGCTGGGGTTCCACGGGAAAAAGCCGGCGGTCAGGGTGTTGCCGGAGGGCTGCAGGGAGGCGTTCACCATCCAGTACACGGGAAACAGCATTACGGCCAGGAAAACGATGCCCAGGCCCGTGTACCCGACGTTCCGCGGCTCGGTTTTTGCGGTGCCGGTGCGTCCGGTGCCGGTTGCCCGGGTCCGGGCTCGGGTCCGGGTGGCTGTGGGGTCCATGGTGGTCATGGCGGCCTCCTTACTCGTCCACCGCGCGCCGGTTGGCGCGCAGGTAGATCACGGCGAACACCAGCGAAATCAGGATCAGGATGTTGCTGAACGCTGCACCCACCCCGAATTCGAAGTTGGTGAACGACTCCTGGTAGGAGCGGATGGACAGGGTCTGGGTGGCATTGGCGGGACCGCCGTTGGTCAGGCCCAGGATGATGTCCAGGACTTTGATGGTGTAGACCACGCCGAGCACCAGCACCACGCTGACCACGGGCTGCAGGTTGGGCCAGGTGATATGCCGGAACGCCCGCCAGCCGGTGGCGCCGTCCAGCGCCGCGGCTTCGTACAGTTCATCGGGGATGTCCTGCAGGCCGCCATAGATGATGGTCACGTTGAACGGGATGCCCACCCAGATATTCACCATCACGACGGCGATCAGTGCCACCGTTGGGCTGGTCAGCCAGGGCACGGGCTGGGAAATGATGCCCAGGCTGGTGAGGAACTGGTTGAGGACGCCGCTGTCCTGGTCCAGGATGGAGCGCCAGGTGGCGCTGCTGACGATCAAAGGCAGCAGCCAGGGCAGCAGCAGCATGGCACGCAGGAAGTTGCTCAGCGGGAAGCGCCGCCGGAAGAAGCAGGCCAGCGCCAGGCCGATCACAAACTGCCCCGCGATGGAGCCGATGGTGAACAGTGCCGTGTTGACCATGGCCGGACCGAACAGGTTGCTGTTCACCACGGTGGCGTAGTTGGCCAGCCCCACCCAGGGGGCCTCGCCGGTGAAGAACGTCTTGGTGGTGTAGTCCTGCAGGCTCATGGTGATGTTTTTAACCACCGGGTAGCCGAAGAACAGCACCAGGAACAGGCCTGCCGGTGCCACGAACAGCAGCCGGGTCACGGCTTCGCGGGTCACCTTCCTGCGCCGGGGCGCGACGGCGTTCGTTGCCCCGGGCTCCCGTGCGGCGGCCGACCCAGCCGCCCCGGGACGTTCCGGATGCACCCCCACCCCGCCTTCCGCCGTCGTGCCCTGCACATCCTGCGTGCGGTTCATGGCCGTTACCCCGCCGAGGCCTGTTTGAAGGCGTCGGCAGGGCTGGCCTTGCCGGTCAGTGCGAGCTGGATGGCGTCGTAGATGACGGTGGCGGCCTCCGGCCAGGCCTCGCCGAGTTTGCCGGTCCGGGAGCGGGCCGTAGCCACTTGTTCGGTGAAACTGGCCATTTCCGGGACCCGCGACACGTACTCCCCGGCCAGCGCCGTCCTGGTGGGCACGGTGAAGCGGGCCTCCGCCAGGGCGAGCTGGTTTTCGTCGCTGCTGATGCATTCGACGAACTCCGCCGCCTTGGCCTGCTTGGCCTTGTTGCCTGTCTCAGGCACGGTCCAGACTTCGCCGCCCAGCGGCGCCACGGATTCCTGGCCGGCTTCGCGGACGGGGATCTTAACGGAGTCCCAGGCGAGGTCCGGGCTCTTGCGCAGGGCGGGGATCTGCCAGGGGCCGTTGACCATCATGGCGGCCTTGCCGGCCACAAACTGGTCCTTGACGTCCGCCTGTGACCAGTTGATCACGGATGCGGAGGCGGAGCCGCCGGTCACCAGGTCCTGCCAGAGCGAGAGGGCCTGGGACACCTTGGGGCTGGTCAGGTCCGTCTCGTCGCCGCCGTTGGACCACATGAACGGCAGGAACTGCCAGCTTCCCTCATAGGTGGCGATGCCGGAGAACGCGACGCCGTAGCGGTCGCCTTCGGTGAGTTTGGCCGCCGCAGCCTTCAGTTCCTCCCAGGTGGTGGGCGGCTGAACGCCGGCAGCCTGCAGCAGGTCCTTGTTGTAGTAGATGCCCAGGGTGTTGACCGTGGGGGCGAGGCCATAGACCTCACCTTCGTAGGTGGCAGCTTCGAGGATGCCGTCGGCAAAGCCGGACGTGTCCACGTTGTAGGTGCTGAGCGGGGAGAGGCCGCCGGTGGCCGCAATTTCCTGGACGTCCGGGTTATCCAGCATCAGCACGTCCGGGAGCGTCTTCGAGGATGCACGCTGCAGCACCTTCTGGATCAGGTCCTTGCCGGGCACGGTCTCGCGGTTGATGCTCACCCCGAGGTCCGCAGCGCAGCGGTCCAGGGCCGCCTGGACCAGGGACTTGTCCGGGTCGTTGTTGTAGTAGTCAACAATGCTGAGGCTGTCCACGTCACCGCCGTCGCCGGCCCCGCCTCCGCTGCTGCAGCCGGCCAGGGCGAGCGGTGCCAGGGCTGCAAGGGCGGTGAGCGAGGCTATCCTGCGGGGTGTTTTCATGGGTGGCTCCTTTGCCGGTTCACGGGATCGTCACAGCTTCAGTAAAGCGCTTAACCGATGGTTCGACCCGCGGTGTGCCGGGGTTTGGGTGGAAGGCTTTAGAAGAGTCTGGGGCCGTCCGCCCGGCCTTGTCAAGGAAAAAGTTAACCGCTTTACTGGAAGGGTGCCGCCGGCACGTCCCGTCGTGTATTCCCTGGGATTTCCCTCCGAAAGGATCTGCCGTGGTCACCATGCAGGACGTTGCACGCCATGCGAACGTCTCGATCGCCACGGTGTCGTTCACCATCAACAACACCAAACCCGTCTCGGCCAGGACCCGGGAAAAAGTGGAAGCCGCCATGCGGGAACTGGGCTTCCGGCGCAACGCCGTGGGACGTGCCCTGGCCAGCAAACGCACGCGGATCATTGCGCTGCTGTTCCCGGCCCTGCAGCATTCCATGAGCGGCACGGTGATCCAGTTCTTCACCAGCGCTGCGGCCACGGCCAGGGAACTGGGGTACAACCTGGTGCTGTGGCCCATCAGCAACGAGGCCGGCCAGGCCACCGAACTGACGGCCAACGGCTTGGTGGACGGGGTGCTCCTGATGGAGGTTGAGCTGGACGATCCGCGGGTGCAGGAACTGCAGGAATCCGGCACGCCGTTTGCGCTCATCGGCCGCACCAGGGCGCCGGAGGAGCTCACCTACGTGGACATCAACTTTGAGGAAACCCTGGTGGCTGCGGTGCAGCACCTGACGGCCCTGGGCCACCGGAACATTGCCCTGCTGGATGACGCCATCGGCAGCCGCAGCCTTGCCGCCTTCGGTCCCGTCAGCCGCTCGCGGGACAGCTTCGAGGCGGAGATGCGGCGCCAGGACCTGGTGCCCACGGCCTTCACGTGCGAGGCGAACCCGGCCGCCGGTAAAGCGGCCGCCGCGGAAATCCTGGCGGCCTACCCGGGGGTTACGGCGCTGATCGTCCAGAACGAGCAGGCCGCGCCGGGCCTGGCCAGCGGGCTGCGGCGCGCCGGCCGGCGGATTCCCCAGGACCTGTCCGTGCTGTCCGTGGCATCCTCGGCGGAGATGGCTGCCATGGTGGACCCGGAACTGACTGTGCTGACCTCCCCGGGACACGAACTTGGCCGGATGGGGGTGGCGGCCCTGATTGACCAGCTGGAAGGCCGGGCCACGTCGCTGCGGCAGGAGCTGGTGATGTGCCGGCTGGAAGGCGGCGGGTCAACAGGTCCCGTGCCCGCGCAGGAGGAGGCCGTGGAGTAAGGCGCGTTTCCGCAGGGCTAGGCGCTCAGGCGTTCGACGGCGGTGCGGCCAGGGTGCGGAATTCCGCCACCAGTGCGGGGTCCTCGCAGGCCCTGGCAAAGGCTTCGATGCGGCGCTCGATTTCCCGGCCCAGCAGCCAGGTGCCGATCCGCTCCATCACCGGCCGCAACAGTGGTGGGCGGCAGGAAAAGGTGTACTTCCACACGGCCCTGGTGCCGCCGTCGTGCGGGGTGAAACGCCAGCCGCCGCCGAACGTGCCGAAGAACCACGGCCCGGAGACCATTGTCATGCCCACATTCCGGGGCGGGGCGTAGGAAACGTACTCGCTGACCATGCCAAGACCCAGCCGGGAGCGGGTTTTGGTCTGCACGCCCTTGCCCGCCGCCGTGGCGCCGGCCAGAAACCCCTGCCCGGAGATGAACGGGTCCCATTTCAGCCGGAAGGCGCCGGTGGTCTGCGAAAAGGCGAAGACAGTCGCGGGATCGAGGCGGATGAGTCGTTCGGCGCGTACCTGGGGCATGGTTCCAGCCTAGCGAAAGGGGATCCTGGGGCTACTTCTCCATTTTGGCGAGCCGCGCCCGGACCACCATGTAGACGCCATAGCAGATGAGGCCGGCGCCTACCGCCGCGAGCAGGTACACCCCGAATGGCTGGTCGCGGAGGGCGCGGAGGCCGCCGTCCAGGCCGGTGGATTCCTCCGGGTGTGCCCGCAGCGTGGCGATGGCGATCAGCATCCCGGTCAGCAGCAGGACCGTGCCCTTGGCCACATAACCGGCCACGCCCAGCACCGTCACGGCGGTGCGTGCCGTGTGCGAGGACGGCATCAGCAGCTGCTTTTCGAACGATTTACGCAAGCCGCGGATGGCGTACACCACGCCCGTGACGGCGATGCCCACACCCACCAGCACCAGCAGTGCCACACCGCCCGGAGCCTTCATCACGGCGATGGTCAGGTCCGTGGCGGTCTTTTTGTTATCGCCGCCGGAGCCCGATCCCATGGCGAAGGACATCAGGGTCAGGGCGAGGCCCGTGAAGACCACTGCCTGCGCCGCGGCCTTGGCCTTCTTGCCGGCTTTGTCCTTGGTGGGAAGGTGGTTGTAGTCGAAAATCGCGTCGCTGACCTGCCACAGCGCCAGCGCCGCGCAGGCGGCGAAGCTGGCCCACAACAGGAACGGGCCGGCCGGCTGGGCCGAGAGTTCCTCAACGGCGCCGCTGAAGTCGGCGCTGCCGGAGCCGCCCATGGCAAGCCTGATGGCGATCAGGCCAACCAGCAGGTGCAGCACGCCGCTGGCGGCGAAGCCCGCGCGTGCCAGCAGTTCCAGCGACCGCGAGTTGGTGACAGTCTCTGCGGTGTCAGCTGCCTGTTTAAGTTCTTTTTTGATGGCTGTTCCTCCGTGCGAGCGCTGTGTGGCGCTAAGTTTCCCCCACACAGATGCAATCGTGCCACGCCGGCGGTGCGCGGGGTAGTTCCCGGTGCAATGGGCCGGGGTGATGGGGAGCCGTCCCCATCGCCCCGGCCGGGCGACCGTGCAACGATGAAGACCAGCACTTCACAGCGCGGCACGAACCACGTACCGCGAAGGTCACCGGGGGAACACATGACTTTTTACGGCGCCGACGTCAGCCAGCTGCGCGCCCTGGCTAAAGCGGTCGACCAGGCCGCCGCCCTGCTGGGCAACAGGTCCACCTCGCTGCACAGCCAGATCCAGGCGGCGCCGTGGAAGGGTACTGACGGTGAGCGTTTCCGCCAGGACTGGACCGGCAGCCACCGCCCCAGCCTGGAACGGGTGGTTGCCAGCCTCCGGGCCAACTCCAAAATCCTGCGCCAGCACGCCGATGAGCAGGACCAGGCCTCATCATCGGGCGGCGGTGGCGAAAGTGGTGGTGGTGGCGGCACCTGGGACCGGATCACGTCCTTTGCTGACCAGGCCAAGGAGTGGCTGAAGGAGCAGGCGGCCAAGGCAGAGGCCGCCGCCGAGCACCGCCGTGAGCTGGAGTCCGGTCTGGCGTCGATGCTGAAGGCAAGCCCGGAGGAGCAGGCCGCGTGGTGGGCGTCCCTTTCCGCCGAGGACCGGCAGTACCTGATCGAAGGGGAGGGTGCGGACGGCCCCTTTGCCGAGGACCTGATGCGCATGGACGGCGGCATCCCCGCCGCCGCCCAGGAACAGGCCAAGGAACACCTCCAGGACCTCGCCAAGGCCGACATCCCCGTCTATTCCGAAACCGGCAGCGCGTCCATCGAAGCGCGGGTGGCGTGGGTCCACGGCGGCGCTGAAGTGGGAACGGAAGTGGTGGAGAATGCCGACGGGTCCGCCACCATGAAGGTTTACGGCAACATGGGCCTGGGCGTTAATGACCCCTCCGGTGCCGCCGGGGTGACGCTGAACGGTGAGGTGTCCCGCGAGTACACGTTCGGCAGCGTGGAGGAAGCCATGGCGGCCCGCGAACAGATGTACCGCGACCTTCCCCCGGACAGTGTGGGCGACATCAAGGACGTCGCTTCCAACCCGCCCGGGTACATCCTGGACACCATCAACGATTCCGCCGACGACAACGGCTCCACCGGCCAGACCGACAAGGCCAAGGGGACCCTGTCCCTCTCCGCCGAGGGTGAGGCCGGCGCCGCCTCCGGGTCTGTCCAGCTGGACCTGGCGTATGAACGGAACCTTTCCGACGGCACGGCCGCCGCCACCGCCGAGGTGACGGCCCAGGGCAAGCTTGACCTGGACGGCCGCGTGTTTGAGGCCTCCGGCACGGGCGGGCTGCAGGTCAACATGGACAAGGACAGCAACATCGAGTCCGTGTCCGTTTCCCTGGACGGCACCGTGGCCCAGGGTGTGGTGGCCGGCGGGGACGTGGAGGCAGCCAAGGTGGAGTCCTCCGTGACGGTGGGAACGCAGGGCAACGTGAAGATCGACGTGGACTATTCCGGCGACAACCGTGCGGTGGTGGACAGCTACCTGCGCAACGTCGCACTGGGCAACGACACCGCTGCGGCAGCCGACGCGGCCAGGCTCTACGAGGCCGGTTCCGCCACTGTCCAGGTCAACAACGTGGTGACAGCCTCCACCGAGGCCGGCATCGACGTGAAGGTGGGCGAGGTGGAGGTCAAGACCGAAAGCCAGGCCACCACCAACGTCTCCACGTACTATAAAGTCCCCAATGACACCACGCTTGAGAGGCTGTGACCATGTCCGTGCACATTGAATCGCCGCTGGGTTTCACGGCAGAGTTCCCGCCGCACACCCAGCCGCTGGACGACTCCACCGCCGGTCCGGACACCGAACAGTACGGCCTGGCCAACGGGGTCCTGGTGACGGTCATCAAGGATGACACGTCCGTGCAGGGCGCACCGCAGGCCAACGGCTGGGCCCACCTGATGGCTGATTTTTACCTCGAGGACCGGGCCGGGACCCAGCTGGCCGAGGGCGAACTGAACCTGCCCGGCAAAGCCGCGTACGCCGTCGTTGTTGGGTATAACGACGCCGGCGGGAACGGAAAGGTGGCCGCCACCGTGGGCCTGTGGGAGAGTGGGCGCTTCCTGGGGGTTGTGGTGGTCTGGCCCTACCTCGATGCCGGCGTGGAGCCCCGGCTGGACATACTCAAGGAGATTGTCGCCGGAATCCGGGTCAGCTGAGCCGGCGCCGGTAACAGAGGTCGAAGATCAGCCGGCCGGCCTCGTGCGCCTTGGCCTCGAAGCTGGTGCGGACCCTGCCTTCGAAGCGGGGCGCCCAGCCACCGGTTTCGTCGATGCCTTCGTTGGGGCCGGTGTGTTCGGTGCTGACCGGTGCCCGGCCCTCACGGACCGGGGCGCCGCCCACCAGGGATTCGACGCCGGACTGCCACACCTGGGTCAGCGGGCTCTCGGGGCCGCGGCGCTGGCCGGTGTGCAGGTTCTCGAAGTCCACGGAATCCGACAGGACGTCCCGGACGTGCACGGCGTAGTTCGACCAGTCGGTGGCAATGCGCCACAGCCCGCCCGGTTTGAGCGCCCGGGCGGCCAGGTCCGCAAATTCGGGCTGGATCAGGCGGCGTTTGTGGTGCCGGGACTTGTGCCAGGGGTCCGGGAAAAACACCCACAGTTCGCTGACGGACCCTGCCGGCAGCATGGTGGCCAGGACCTCGGGAGCGTTGGCCTCCACCACGCGGACGTTCTTCAGGCCGCGGCTGTTGATTTTGATGATGGTGTTGGCCAAGCCGGGGGTGTACACCTCAACGGCCAGGAAGTCGGTGTCCGGGTTTTCCTCTGCGGCGTGGCAGATGGCATCGCCCAGCCCTGAGCCGATTTCCACAATCAATGGAGCGGTGCGGCCAAACTCCGCCTGCGCGTCGAACGTGTAGTCCGGGTGGACCGACGTGTTGGCGATGTGCCGGGGCACATCCACGGCCCAACGCTCCGCGTGCTCCTCCCAGGCTGCCTGCCGGCGGCCCTGCAGGCGAGTGCCGCGGCGCACAAAGCTGACCGGCCGGCCGCCGTAGGTGCCAAACGAGGCCTGGGTCCCGGGCGTCACGGGCCGGGGGACATGCGGCTGCTGGGGGGATTCTGGGGATTCACTCATCCCCTCCAGAATAACGCCCGGGCACCCCGGAGCGGTTTCCGGCGGCGGCCACGCAGCCTGTAAGAATGGGCGGGTGAGCGAAGCAGCAGCCCGTGCCGCGGGCCGGCCCCGGACCGGCACCGGCGGCGATGCCCCGCCCGCCAGCAGGCGGCAGGCCATCTACCTGGGTGTGTGCCTGGTGCTGATCGGGCTGAACCTGCGCACCGTGTTCTCCAGCTTCTCCGCAATCCTGCCGGAAATCACCGCGCAGGCAGCACTCCCTGGCTGGGCGGTGGTGGTCCTGACCACCGTGCCGGTCACGCTGCTGGGGGTGTTTGCGCCGCTGGCGCCCGTACTGGCCCGCCGGTTCGGGCCGGAGCGGGTGCTGCTCGGCGCCATGGCGGTCCTCACCGCGGGGCTCCTGCTGCGACCGGCCGGCGGACCCGGGACCAGCGGACCCGGGGCCGGACACCTGCCCGCCCTCCTCGCCGGCACCGCGGCCTGCGGTGCCGCGATCGCCCTGTGCAACGTGCTCCTGCCGGGCCTGGTGAAACGGGACTTCCCGCACCGGCTGGGCCTGATGGGCGGGCTGTACACCACGGCCATCTGCGCGTCCGCAGCCCTCGGCGCCGGCTTCACCTACCCCGTGTACACGGCCACAGGGGAGTGGACCGTGGCGCTGTGGGCCTGGGCGGTGCCGGCCGCCGTCGTCCTTCTCCTCTTCCTGCCCGCCGCCCTCCGCAGCCGGCCGGCCCGGCTGCGGGTCCACAGCGGGGGCGCCAACGTGTGGCGGTCCCCGGTGGCCTGGCAGGTCACGCTGTTTATGGTGCTGCAGGCGATGATGTCCTTCAGTGTCTTCGCCTGGCTGGCGCCCATCCTCCGCGAGCGCGGCGTGGACGGTGCCACAGCCGGGCTGATGGTCTCCGTCAGTATCGGCCTGCAGATGCTGGGCTCCCTGTTCGCCCCGGCCCTGGCCGCGCGGTTCCGGGACCAGCGGGCCATCAACACGGTGGTGGCGCTGATGACCGGCGGCGGGTTCGCGCTGAGTATCTTCGGCCCGCTGGACCTGGTGTGGGCCTGGGCCGGCTTGCTGGGGCTGGGGCAGGGCAGCCTCACCGCCGTCGCGTTGACCATGATCATGCTCCGCACCCGCGATGGCCACACCGCAGCCCACCTGTCCGGCATGATGCAGGGCGTGGGCTATGGGCTTGGCTCCACCGGAACGCTGCTGGTGGGCCAACTCCATCAGGCCACCGGCTCTTTCACTGCCGCTGGCATCATGTTCCTGCTGGTGGGCGCGCTCGCAGCGGTATTCGGCTACCGCGCCGGCATCCGCCGCTACGTGGACTGATGCGGGCGGGCCGCGCCGGGGCTGCGCCACCTGACCGGCCCGTCGCCGTCGCCCGCCAATGCGTCCCCCGGGTTCTGCAGCTGGCAGGATTTCAGGCTGAGGCAACCGCAGCCGATGCAGCCGTCCAGATCGTGCCGGAGGTGTTCCAGCGCCGCGATGCGGGCATCCAGCTCGGACCGCCACAGCCGGGACAGCCGTTCCCAGTCGCGTTTGGTGGGGGTGCGGCTCTCCGGCAGGGACTCCAGCGCAGCCAGGATGTCCTTCAACGGAATCCCCACGCGCTGCGACACCCGGATGAACGCCACCCGCCGCAGCGTGTCCCGCCGGTAGCGCCGCTGGTTTCCGGCCGTCCGTTCGGAACTGACCAGCCCGTTGCGTTCATAGAAATGCAGGGCCGACGCCGAGACGCCGCTGCGGCGCGACACCTCGCCGACGCCCAGGAGCTGGTGCGCCGTTGCCGCCTCATGTGCCATGCTTCCCCCAAACCCGTTGCCGCCCGCAGGCAGGCACCCGCTGCGCTTTTGACCTCAACCTTGGTTGAGGTCTTAGCGTAGCCTCCATGACCACCGAACAGGCCCAACCCGTGCTCGAAAAACCGCAAGACCCCGCCAGCCCGGGAATCCTCCAGCGCCCGCACGTGTGGGTCACCATCGGTGCCTGCGCCCTGGTGTTCCTGAGCGCCTTCGAGTCCCTGGCGGTAACCACCATCATGCCGCTGGTCAGCCGGGAACTGGACGGCGCCGCCCTGTACGCCCTGGCCTTCGCAGGGCCGCTGGCCACGGGCGTTATCGGCATGGTGGCCGCCGGAAACTGGTCCGACCGCAGGGGCCCTACAGCCCCGCTCTACCTCTCCGTGGCCATGTTTGTGGTGGGGCTGCTGATCGCCGGGACTGCCCTCACCATGCCGGTCCTGGTGGCCGGCCGGCTGGTGCAGGGCCTGGGCGGCGGCGCCATCACGGTGGCGCTTTACGTGATGGTGGCGCGGGTGTACCCGGCGGCGCTGCACCCCAGGATCTTTGCCGCATTCTCCGCGGCCTGGGTGATCCCGTCCCTGGTGGGTCCCTTCGCCGCCGGTGTGGTGGCGAGCGCCCTGAGCTGGCACTGGGTGTTCCTGGGCGTGGTGTTCCTGGTGGTCCCCGCCCTGGCCATGCTGGTCCCGGCTCTCCGCGGGATGGGCCGGCACGAACCTGCCGGCTCCGTGCTGCCGCCTTGGGAATTCGGGCGGCTGGCCTGGGCGGCGCTGGCAGCGCTGGCCGTGCTCGGGTTGAACCTGTCCGCCGGGGTCCGGGTGGACGGCTTTGCCGCGGCGCCCGTCCTGCTGGCAGCAGTGGCAGTCGCCGTGGCCCTGGTGGCGGTCCGCCCGCTGGTTCCCGGCGGGACCCTTCGGGCGCGCCGCGGGCTGCCCAGCGTCATCCTGGTCCGGGGCCTGGTTTCCGCTGCGTTCTTCGGCACCGAGGTGTACCTGCCATACCTCCTGATTGAGCGGTACGGCTTTTCGCCGCAGTTTGCCGGGCTGACGCTGACCGTTGGCGCCCTGGCCTGGGCCGGGGCTTCCACGGTGCAGGGCAGGCTGGGGGAGCGGCTGGCCCACCGCACGGCCATCCGGATTGGCTCCGCAGCCGTGTTTGGCGCAGTGGTGGTGGCGCTGGTGACCACGTGGCTGGACTGGCCGGCGGCTGTGGCCATTGCCGGCTGGGTGTTTGCCGGGGCGGGGATGGGGCTGGTGTATCCGCGGCTCAGCGTCCTCACCCTGGCGTTGTCCACCAAAGCGACCCAGGGCTTCAACAGCTCCGCGATGAGCATCGCCGACTCGCTGGGCGGGGCCCTTGCCCTGGCGGCCACGGCAATCATCTTCACCGGGTTGGCGGCGATGGGCGGCAGCTTTGTGGGCGTGTTTGGGCTGGCCGCGGTATTGGCGGCCATTGCCGTGGTGGTGGCGCCCCGGATCCCCGCAGCCGACCGGCCGGCACGAAAGGCAACGCGGGTTCGGTAGGGGGCTTTCCCGGGCTGGGATCCGAGCCGGAGTCCGGGTCCGGCTGCTGGCCGCCGGCTACAGCAGCCGGGTGGCGCGCAGCACCACGTCGGCGATGGTGAACTCCTGGCCCTCAGGTCCGGTGATGGGACGGTCGCGGGTGGTGAGCACCTCGATCTGCCACTCCGCGGCATCCAGTGACAGCTCCCTGGCCAGGTCCTCACAGGTGTAGAACATTCCGTCGTGGGTGTGGGCGCCGCCCCACGGGGGCAGTTTGTCCGGGTGATGCCCCACCACCAGCAGCGTACCGCCCGGCTTGACCGCGGCAGCGGCTGCCCGCAGCGGGACCTGCCAGGCCAGGTCCTGGGAGTGCAGGAACTGGGAGGTGACCAGCTCGTACTGGCCCTCCGGCTGCCAACGGGCCAGATCCGCCTGCTGCCAGGCGATCCGGCCCGCAATGCCTTCGTCGGTGGCCTTTTTATGGGCGGCTGCGGCGTGCGCCTGCGCGCGTTCCAGTGCCACGGTGGACACGTCCACCGCGGTTACGTGCCAGCCCTGGTGCGCCAGCCAGATGGCGTCCGCACCTTCCCCGGCGCCAAGGTCCAGGGCTTTCCCGGGCCGCAGGCTGCCGGCCTCACGGACCAGTTGGGGATTGGGTTTACCGGACCAGACCTGCGCCTTGGAACGGTACCGTTCGTCCCATTCGGCGGCCGTGGCCCCGGTGCCGATCACTTCGGCGGAGGCTCCGGCGTCGTGCGTTCCCTGCTGGTGCGCCGCGTGTTCGCTCATGCCTCAAGCCTGCCCCGCGGCGCCCCCAAAGGCAACGCCCGGACCAGCTTTGGCGCCCTGCCTCCACAACGGGTTTTACGGCCCTTGCCAGCGGCCCGGAGGCGCGTTCCGGGAAGGGTCGCGGGCGGGGGATGCTAGACTGGAGGAACTTGATGTGCAGTGATGCCCACTTTCTCCCCTGAAATCCCCTGCGGATGCCGCGGAGTCCCGGAACCGGGAAGTGGGTTTTTTCATGTGAGAGGCACATCCTGCGTCGATGAACGCGTTCCATTTGGTCCCGGCCGGCTGCCCTTTTATGCAGCGGCCCGGTTGATCACCTGACTTTTCTTCGGCGAACCCCTGGTCCAACCGGCGCCGGGGGCCGATATCCGCCTGGATACCGCCTGAAAGACCGTATAAATACATGACTACTTTCGCTGCCCTCGGAACTCCCAAGGCACTTGCAGACACCCTTACCGCGCAGGGAATTGTTGAGCCGTTCCCCATCCAGGTCAAGACCCTTCCGGACACGCTGTCCGGACGAGACGTCCTGGGCCGCGGCCGGACCGGCTCCGGTAAAACCATCGCTTTCGCCATCCCGCTTGTAGCACGACTCGCTGAGCGGGAAGCCAAGCACTTCCGCAAGCCCGGCCGCCCCATGGGCCTGGTCCTTGCACCCACCCGTGAGCTGGCCACCCAGATCAACGCCACCATCGAGCCGCTGGCCAAGGCTGCCGGCCTGAACACCACCGTGATCTACGGCGGCATCTCCCAGGCCCGGCAGGAAAAGGCGCTGCGCGCCGGCGTCGACATTGTCATCGCCTGCCCGGGCCGGCTGGAGGACCTCATCCGCCAGCGCATCCTTACCCTTGAGGCCGTGGAAATCACCGTCCTCGACGAGGCCGACCACATGGCTGACCTGGGCTTCCTGCCCGTGGTCAAGAAGCTCATGGACATGACCCCCACCCAGGGCCAGCGCCTGCTCTTCTCCGCAACCCTGGACAACGGCGTCGACAAAATTGTCCAGCGTTACCTGTCCAACCCGCTCACGCACTCCGTGGACGATCCGCAGGCCGCCGTGACCACCATGGAACACCACGTCCTGGTGGTCAACGACCAGACCGTCAAGAAGCAGCTGATCGTTGAGCTCGCGTCCGGTGCAGGCCGCCGCGTCCTCTTTATGCGCACCAAGCACCACGCCCGCAAGCTGGCCAAGACCCTCACGGACGCCGGCATTCCCGCCGTCGACCTGCACGGCAACCTGTCGCAGAACGCCCGCGACCGCAACCTTGCCGAATTCTCCTCCGGTGATGTCCGCGTCCTGGTCGCCACCGACGTCGCAGCCCGCGGCGTGCACGTGGACGACGTCGAGCTGGTCATCCACGTGGACCCGCCCACCGAGCACAAGGCGTACCTGCACCGCTCGGGCCGTACCGCCCGCGCCGGTTCCGACGGAACGGTTGTCACGCTGACCCTCCCGGAGCAGCAGTCCGATGTCAAGAAGCTGATGAAGGCCGCCGGAGTTGAGGTCAACTTCGAGCGCGTCACCGCCAACTCACCCCTGGTGGCCGAGCTCGTGGGCGAAATGGCCGACAAGATCGATCCGCGGACCCGTGCGGCCCTGCTGGCCAAAAAGGCTGCGCAGCAGGGCGGCGGCACCTCCACCGGTGCCAACGCCGAGCGCAAGCGCGCACGCCGCCAGGCTGCACCCACCACAGGCGGCCGCGGCGGCCGTGGCGGACGCGGCAAGGTGTCGGCTGAGCCGGTCCGTTCCGACGTTCCCCGCGCTGAGCGCCGGGCCGTGGCTTTCGAAGGCCGCACCGAAGCACGCGCCGCTTTCGACCGCGTCAGCGAGCAGAACGAGGACCGCGCCGTCGCGGCAGCTGCGGCCCGCCGCAACGCCCGGGGCCGCGGCACCACTGCCAGCACCCACCGCAACGACGTCCCCGCGGCAGGTGGCCGTGCAGCGGCTGGCCGCGGTTCGGACGGCCGCACGGACTCACGCGTCACCCGCAGTGAGGCTCCCCGTGGCGGTACCGGCCGGCCGGCTTCCTCCGGTGGCCAGCGCAGCGGCCGTCCCGCCACCGGCCAGCGTGCCGGTGCTCCTGCCGGTGCCCGCACCGGTGGCCAGCGTTCGGCGGCAGGCTCCGCCAACGCCGGCTCGGCCGGCAACAAGGCTGTCTGGTCCTCCAACACCGGCGGCACCTCCGGCGGCTCCTACGGTGGCGGCAAGGATGGCGCAGGCAAGGGCGGTTCCGGCCGTCCCGCACGCGGCGGCCCCCGCCGTGCGTCAGCTCCGGCCTCCAACGAGCGCCGCAGCCGCTAAGGGTTTCTGACCTGGTCCAGGTGCCCCGCACCGCCGTTCACCACGGCAGTGCGGGGCACTTGGTGTTTAAGGGCTTACCAGCCGAGGGCGAGCCAGGTCACCAGCCGCGGGCGCGCCATTCGGGCAGGCTGGGGCGCTCGGCACCGAGCGTGGTGGGCTTGCCATGGCCGGGATGGACGACGGCGGAATCAGGGTAGGCGTCGAACAGCCGCTCGGTCACGTCCCCCAGCAGCTGGCCAAACCGTGCGGGGTCCGTGTGGGTGTTGCCCACGCCGCCGGGGAACAGCGAGTCACCCGAGAAGATGTGGGCGGGCCCGTCGGGGTCCTCGTAGACAAATGCGATGGAACCGGCGGTGTGGCCGCGCAGGTGCACCGCGGTGAGGTCGAAGCCGTCGAAGTTGCCCACGTCCCCGTTCGCCAGGAGGACATCGACGGGGACCGGCAGTTCCGGGGCGTCGTCAGTTCCGGCCGCCGTCCTTGCGCCTGTTTTCGCGACGAGTCCCGCCAGCGCCCGGACGTGGTCCCAGTGCCGGTGTGTGGTGGCAATAAGTTCCAGCCGGGGTTCCGCGGAAGTATCCGCTGCCGCGTCCTGCAGCAACCCCTGGATGGCCGGAAGGTCGTCGGCGGCGTCGATCAGCACCTGCGCGCCCGTAGCCTTCGCGGTCAGCAGGTACACGTTGTTGTCCACCTCGCCCACGGAGATCCGGCGGATGGTCAGGGCGGGCAGGTCGTACTCGAGTGAATCCATGGGCCCAGTCTAGGGATGCCCCGTGCCTGGCGCAGCTACACCCGCGGCAGGTTGGACGACGCCACAACAGTGCCCGCCGCGTTCCTGATCTGCAGGGCCGCCACATCCCCGCGCAGCACCGCTGCGTTCATCCTGCAGGTGACCGTTTGGGCGGCCCCCAGGAAGGTGCCGGAATCCAGCTCCCGGCCGTCGGTCCGGACCAGCACCACTTCGAAGGATTCCCCCACGGGGAGCCCGTCGATGGCCATCCCTCGCGGGTGCTAGATACCCAGGTCCATGGTGGTGGAGTAGATCTGCTTGGCAGGCGCGGCCGCCAGGATCTCACCGAGACTGCTGGCGCCTTCGGGCGTGGTGCGCCAGGCAGCGTAGTCGCTGTGGTCCTGGGTGGTGGCCCACTTCTCCACCACAAGGATGTGGCCCGGATCGGCATCGTCCACCAGGGCCTCGATCCCCTCATTACCCGGCCAGGCGCGTGTCGCTGCCAGCGTTTCGCTGAGGAACCGTGGGGCGTCCGCCAGCCGGTCAGGAGCGATCCGGACTTCAAAATGAACAATCGTGGACATGTATTTCCTTCGGTTCGGTGCCCCGGCCGGTGATGCCGGCCCGTCAAAGATGCAACGGGGCAGGATGCGGTTTTCTTCCGTTGCGGAACATTCTGCCGGGCAGCCTTGCCCGTGACAGGTTTCATAAAAGTCGGCCCTTTGGTGGTGGCGTTGATAGCGTCGAAAGTGAGCGAGACCCACCATGACGCGGGCTGACTGATTGCGGAGCGCCCCGACGAGCCACGCAAACCCCGCCGTCCACACCAGCCTCAAAACTGAAATGGGACCCATTGAGCCAGAATTCGCAACCGCCCGCGCACGCCGCGGGACCCTCATCCGAAGAAACGCAGCAATCTCCTGCCGCCAACGCCGCGCCCGCCGCCGAAGCCAAAACCAGAGTCAACAAAACAGTCTTTTTGGGCTCCGCCATCGGCGTGGTGGCCATCGCACTGTGGGCCATCCTCGCCAAAGACAACGCAGACGCAGTGATCGGCTCCATGGTGGGCTGGGTGTCAACCAACATGGGCTGGTACTACTTCCTGATCGTCACCGCAGTGGTCGTTTTTGTCCTGGTGGCGGCACTGTCGCGGGTCGGGAAAACGAAGCTGGGCCCGGACCACTCCAAACCGCAGTTCGGGATGTTCACGTGGGCGGCCATGCTGTTCGCGGCGGGCATCGGCATCGACCTGATGTTCTTCTCGGTCTCCGAACCTGTCAGCCAGTACCTGGCCCCGCCGCAGGGCGAGGGCGGCACGGCTGAGGCGGCACGCCAGGCCCTGGTTTGGACGCTGTTCCATTACGGCATCACCGGCTGGGCGCTGTACGCGCTGATGGGCCTGGCCCTGGGCTACTTCTCCTACCGCCACAACCTGCCCCTCAGCATCCGCTCCGCGCTGTACCCGATCTTTGGCAAGAAGATTGAGGGGCCCATCGGGCACGCCGTGGATATCGCTGCGCTGCTGGGCACCATCTTCGGCATCGCGACGTCCCTGGGTATCGGCGTCGTGCAGCTCAACTACGGGCTGAACTTTATGTTCGGAATCCCCGAAAACCTGGCGGTGCAGATCGGCCTGATCGCACTGTCGGTGGTGATGGCCACCGTTTCCGTGGTGTCCGGCGTCGAAAAGGGCATCCGGCGGCTGTCCGAACTGAACGTGATCCTGGCCGTCTGCCTGATGCTGTTCGTCCTGGTCACCGGCAAAACCAGCTTCCTGCTGGACGGGATCGTCCAGAACGTCGGCGACGTGATGAGCCGGTTCCCCGCCATGACCCTCGATACCTTCGCCTACGACAGGCCCACGGACTGGATGAACGCCTGGACACTGTTCTTCTGGGCCTGGTGGATCGCCTGGGCACCGTTTGTTGGCCTGTTCCTGGCCCGCATCTCCCGCGGGCGCACCATCCGCCAGTTTGTCCTGGGCACCATGACCGTGCCCTTCATCTTCATCGTCCTCTGGATCTCCATCTTCGGAAACTCCAGCCTTGACCTGATCATGAACGGCAACCTGGCGTTCGGCCAGGACGCCATGAGCCACCCGGAACGCGGCTTCTACAGCCTGCTGGCCCAGTACCCGGCAGTTCCGGTGACGGCCGCCGTCGCCACTTTCACGGGCCTGCTGTTCTACGTGACCTCCGCGGACTCCGGCGCCCTGGTGATGTCCAACTTCACGTCGCACCTGAAGGACGCGGACTCGGACGGCCCCGAATGGATGCGGGTGTTCTGGGCCGTTGCCACCGGCCTGCTGACCCTGGCCATGCTGACAGTGGGCGGTGTCACCACGCTGCAGAACGCCACAATTGTGATGGGCCTGCCGCTGTCCTTGCTGCTGGTGCTGATCATGCTGGGGTTGTACAAGGCGCTGAGGGTGGAAAACTCGCTCAACGACAGCTACCGCGCCAGCCTGCCCGGCATCATCACGGGGCGCTCCCTGGACCAGCGCGGCGGCCGGACCTGGCGGCAGCGGCTCACGCGGGCCATGAGCTACCCCGGGCGCAGGCAGACCACACGCTTCGCGGAAGCAGTGGCCATCCCGGCGCTGCAGGACGTCGAGGCCGAACTGAAGGCGCAGGGCGCGGAAACCGCGCTGACGGTAGCCACCGTGGAGGCCTGTGGCATCCAAAGCATCGACCTGCAGCTGGCCATGGGGGAGGAGCGGACGTTCAAGTACCAGATCTATCCGGTCCAGTACGAAACCCCCAGCTACGCCACCCGCCGCGCCGACCCGGACGACCACTACTACCGCATGGAGGTGTTTTCCCTGGAGGGCAGCCACGGCTACGACCTTATGGGCTACACCAAGGAACAGGTCATCACCGATGTCCTGGACCACTACGAGCAACACCTTGAATTCCTGCACCTGAACCGCGCAGCACCGGGCAACACGGTGCTCGTGGAGGATCAGGTCGCTAAAGACAACTGGGAATCAGACTTCGAAACGCAGGAGGAAACAAAATGAGCACCGAGACGCTATACATCGGCGGCACCTGGACCGCAGCATCCGACGGCGGCACCCGGGACATCCATTGCCCGGCCGACGGCGAATTGGTTGGCACAGTCTCCGAAGGCACCGCAGCGGATTCCACCCGCGCCGTGGAGGCTGCCCGGGCAGCCTTCGACTCAGGCGAATGGTCCGGCAAGTCGCCGCTGGAGCGCGGCACGTTCCTGATCAACGTGGCCAACCGGCTGCGGGAACGCAAGGACGAGTTCGCCCGCGCGGAAACGCTGGACACCGGTAAGCGCCTGGTGGAAAGCGAAATCGACATGGACGATATCGCCAACTGCTTCGAATACTTTGGCAAGCTCGCAGGCCAGGATTCGGGCCGGATGGTCGACGCCGGCAGCCCCACGGTGGTCAGCCGGATCGAGTACGAGCCCGTTGGCGTCTGCTCGCTGATCGCCCCCTGGAACTACCCGCTCCTGCAGGCTTCCTGGAAGATCGCCCCCGCCCTGGCCGCTGGCTGCAGCTTTGTCCTCAAGCCCAGCGAACTGACCCCGCACACCGCCATCCTGATGGTGGACGTGCTGCAGGAGCTGGGCCTGCCCGCCGGGGTGGCCAACCTGATCCTCGGCGCCGGCAAAACCGTGGGCACCGTCCTTTCCAGCCACCCGGACGTGGACCTGGTCTCCTTCACCGGCGGCCTGGAAACAGGAAAAACCATTGCCGCCTCCGCGGCCGGATCGGTGAAGAAGGTAGCGCTGGAACTGGGCGGCAAAAACCCCAACATCGTGTTTGCGGACGCCGATTTCGACGCCGCCCTGGACAACGCGCTCAACGCGGCCTTTGTACACTCCGGCCAGGTCTGCTCCGCCGGGGCCCGCCTGATCGTGGAGGAATCCATCGCCGAAGACTTCGTTGCGGAACTGGTGCGCCGGGCTGAGCAGATCCGCCTGGGCGGCCCCTTCGACCCCGCTGCAGAAACAGGTCCGCTGATCTCCGCCGCCCACCGCGACAAGGTCACCGCCTACGTGGACAAGGGCATCGCTGAAGGCGCCCGCCTGCGTTGCGGCGGCGCTTGGGGGACCGGGGACCTGGAGAAGGGCTTCTACTACCTGCCCACCATCCTCGACCAGGTCAAGAGCGGCATGTCCGTGGTGGTGGATGAGGCCTTCGGCCCCGTAGTCACCGTGGAAACCTTCAGCACCGAAGCGGAAGCCGTGCAGATCGGAAACGACACCCACTATGGGCTCGCCGGGGCCGTCTGGTCCCAGGACGCCGGAAAAACCCAGCGCGTGGCCCGCGCACTGCGCCACGGCACCATCTGGATCAACGACTTCCACCCCTACCTGCCGCAGGCCGAGTGGGGTGGCTTCGGCCAGTCCGGCGTCGGCCGGGAGCTGGGCCCCACCGGGCTCGCCGAGTACCAGGAAGCCAAGCACATCTACCAGAACACCGACCCGCAGGTCACCGGCTGGTTCGCTGACCACGCCGCCGCTACAGAGGGGAACTGAGATATTGAGCTCCGCAGTAAAGACTGACTTCGACTACATCGTGATCGGTGGCGGATCCGCCGGCGCCGCTGTTGCGTCCCGCCTCAGCGAGGACCCCGCGCTGGAGGTTGCCCTGGTGGAAGCCGGCCCGGACGACCGGGACCTGCCCGAAATCCTGCAGCTGGACCGCTGGATGGAACTGCTCGAATCCGGCTACGACTGGGACTACCCCATCGAGGAGCAGGAAAACGGCAACTCCTTTATGCGCCACGCCCGCGCCAAAGTGATGGGCGGCTGTTCAAGCCATAACTCCTGCATCGCCTTCTGGGCGCCCCGCGAAGACATCGACGACTGGGAGCAGAAGTTTGGCGCCACCGGCTGGAACTCCGAGCTGGCCTACCGGCTGTACAAGCAGCTGGAGACCAATGAGGACGCCGGCCCCGACGCACCGCACCACGGCGACAGCGGACCCGTGCACCTGATGAACGTCCCGGCGTCGGACCCCACCGGCCGTGCCCTCCTGGACGCCTGCGAACAGTCCGGGATTCCCAAGGTCCACTTCAACACCGGCGAGACGGTGATCAACGGTGCCGGGTTCTTCCAGATCAACCGGCAGGCTGACGGCACCCGGGCGTCGTCGTCCGTGTCCTACATCCACCCCATCATGGACCGGGCCAACTTCACGCTGCTGACCGGGCTGCGCGCCAAGGAGCTGACGTTCGACGCCGGCAACCGGTGCACGGGAGTGGCAGTGGTGGACAACGCGTTCGCTAAAACCCACCAGCTCACTGCGCGCGCAGAGGTGGTTGTTTCCACGGGCGCCATCGATTCGCCCAAGCTGCTGATGCT
>NZ_LFQH01000054.1:0-566 GCF_001238605.1 Arthrobacter sp. ZBG10
CAACGTCCTGGCCGAGTACACCTAGGCCCGTTCCCTGCCGCTTGGCTGGCAAGCCGCGGCACCCGTTGCAGGCCGTCCCGGACGCCTGACTTTCCCCACGCCAGATCGCAGACCCGGTTCTGCTGACGCAGTCCCGCTGACTCTGGCGCGTGGCGGCGGTACCATCCGCCCTCCCTGAATCGGAACCAGCTTCCCCTTGGGACGGTGCTGTACCGCCGGCAATATCCTGCCGTGGGGAAATTCGGTGCATTTCCGGCAAGGCCCCGTAATGCCCAAATTAGTCCTCTTTTGCATCAGCAAATTGGACCCTAATTGTCATGCCCAAATTCACGATAAAACCCGGGAGGTGATTTCCGTGATGAAAAGACTCAAACGCTTGCTGCTCGCCCGTTCCCGGCCAGTACGCGGCCGTGGTTCGTTCAACAGTGCACTGTTGGAGCAACGCCGAGAAGAAGTGTTCGCCGTCCTGCACCAGCAGATGTCGGGCCTGCGCTGAGGTCCACACCGTCCAGGAAAGGAGGGCCGATGATTTCCGTCCAGCCCCATGAACGGCAAAGAGCCCACGC
>NZ_LFQH01000055.1:0-16922 GCF_001238605.1 Arthrobacter sp. ZBG10
GAATCGAGTTGACATACTCACTCATCCTAACTTTGTCGCGTTAGCACTTGGATGTTTGTAGGGATGAAATCCGAAACCGAGGGAAGAGCATGACGACAACAAGTGCGAAGTATGAGACGAAGTCAGTAAAAGCGGTCAGAGGCCTCGAAACCAGGACTCGAGACAAGCTGGAGCAAAAGGGCTGGGAATTCGTTTCTCTAGTGCAAGGAAAATTGCGTTCGGAGCTGACTTTCCGGCGACCGAAACCTCAGATCCCGTGGAAGCTGCTTGGAACCGGTGGGGTCCTCCTCGCACTTGTCGTCATCGGTCTGCTGCTAGGCAATGTGTTCGGCAGTAGCAATAGTTCAACCCCAGCCGATGCGAGCATCCAGTCGCAGACTCCGTCCCAAGCTGCGTCGGCTGCCGTTGTGATGCCGTCCGCCACGCCTTGGCAGAATTCAGCAAGTAAGGCACCGGCCCAGTCCGTCTCCTCCTGCACTCGTGGTCAAGGACACCACGCGATGAGCTACTGGACAAGCTGAATTCCGCCCAAATGGGGGGGATTCAGGTCGGAGACCGGTTTCGGTTAGGCGGGGAGTTGTTTATGTCTGATCTCTGGATGACAGGAGCAGCGGGGGAGTACACCGTCATGCTCAAAGCTCTAGGAGGTGCCCAGGACCTGTCCGTCTTTGTGGACAGGTCAAGAACCGTCGGCTGGCGGGACGGTACAAGGGTCCAGATGATGGTCGAAATGGGCGAGGCAACCATCAATGGCGAGACGACCGACGGTTGGCTGAGGGCCGTGTCCGCGGAGACCCTTCCGTAGTCGCCTCTCATGCCGGAGCGGCCGTGGTGGTTCATCCCGCCACGGCTGCCTTCGCTGCCCGGGTCGCGTTCATCCACTCCGTCAGCCAGGGCGCCCGAACACTGGACGTGATCCGGCAGTCGGCCACGAAAGTTCCCGTGCCTCCGGCGTCGATCCAGTCCTGCAGCGCGGACAGGTCGGACAGGGAACGGATAACGGCAGACTCCGCACCCAATGCCCGTGCAACGCCGCTGAAGTCCACCTCCGGGATCAGCATCGGCTTCTCGGTCAGGCCCTGCGAGCCGTACTGGTGGATCTCCGCACCGTAGGCGGCGTCGTTGTAGATCACCACAATCGCGCTGCGGGCGGCGCCGATCAGCGATTCAAGGTCGGACAGGCCCATCAGGAAGCCGCCGTCGCCGGACGCCAGCACCAGGGTGCGGTCGTCCTCCATCGCACGGGCTGCTCCGACGGCGCTGGCCAGTCCCAGCCCGATGGACTGGAAGGCGGTGCCCACCATCACCAGGTCCTGCGGCCGCGGAATGTTCCAGTACATGGGCGCCCACCCGATGAAGTGCCCGCCATCCTGCACCACCGTACGGCGCGCAGGCAGCACGGCATCCAGCGCCGTGGCGAGAGCTCGCGGATCCAGCCGCCCGTCCACCGTCTCAGCAGTTCCAGCAGCGTGGCCAGGCCCAACAGTCAGTCGCCGGGAAGCCTCGGCGCGCCACGCCCCGGCAGCAACTTCGCGATCAACCAGAGACAACAGCCGGGAGGCAGCAGCCTTCACATCCGCCTGGACAAACACATCCACCCGCGGATTCGTCGGCTCCACCGCGGTGTCGAACTGGATGACCGTCGCATCAGGACCCAGCAGGTGCCCGAACCGCATGGTGAACGGGCTCAGACTCGCCCCGGCCACCAGGACCACGTCGGCCTCGCCCATGAGCCCGGCCGCGGTGTCGGTGCCGAAACCGCCGGCAACGCCCAGGTACCCCTCGCCATTGAGGAGGTTGAGCGCCAGGGCGGTTCCGGCGGTCAGTGCGCCGAGCCGGTCGGCGAGTTCGCGGAGCTCCGGTCCGGCGCCGGCGAGGTGCGCACCCCGTCCGGCCAGGATCAGGGGCCGGCGTGCTCCGGCGAGGAGGCGGGCGACCTGCGCGAGGTCCGTGCCGCCGTCGTCCGTCACCTTCAAAGCCGTCGGCTCCGTTAGTTCCTCGTCCGCTGCCTCGAGCGCGGCGAGGTCGTAGGGGATGGCGAGCACGACGGCGGTGCGCCGGGTGAGTGCGTAGTCCACCGCCTGCCGGGTGACGGCGCCCGCGGCGTCGCGGGTGACGGTGAAGGTGGCCGCGCCGAGGCCTGCGGCGATGGCCGCCTGGTCCACGTCCCAGGGCCGGGCGCCGCTGGTGGGGGCGTCGCCGGTGACCAGTACCACCGGGATTTGCGCCTGGACCGCCTCGGCGAGGGCGGTGAGCGCGTTGGTGTAGCCGGGGCCGTAGGTGGTGGTGCCAGCGGCGAGCCGTCCCGAGGCACGGTAGTAGGCGTCGGCGGCGGCAATGGCGGCGCCCTCGTGCCGCACGGGAGTGAAGCGCAGGCCCTGCTGCTCCGCGGCGTCCAGGAAGTACACGTTGCCATTGCCCATGACGCCGAAGACGTCGCTGACATAGCTGCTGAGAACCTGTGCGACGCGGCCCGAGACAGTGAGAGTAGTCATGCAGGAATCCTGTGACGCAGACCTCATGTTTGGCAATAGACGTGTTTTGGGGTGGTCTTTTTAGCAGTGGTTACCGGGTAAACTGCCAAAAAGACCACTGGTGATGGTGGCGCAGCCGCGTTTGAGGCTATTAGTTCCCTGCAGCGGTGATCTGAGAGTCAGCGTCCGAGATTGATGGACTTTCGAAGACCCAAATTGCCCGGTCCAATGCGCGAGGTTCTACACCAAGTTCGGAGGCTGCGAGTTCAAGTAGCTGCCTGGTCCGTGCGAGCGTTGGATTGGAGCCTTCGCCGAGCGCCCTGGCGAAGTACCGCTGGACCATTACGTCCGGCTTTGTCTCGGTGCCGACTCCGGCGTTCATGAGCAGGTAGGACCAGGAGAGTGGGCCGAGGCCGCTGACCGACCGCCACGCTCTCTCTGCAAGAGTGCTGTCCAATGCGGCAGCGGTCCTTAGTTGCTCTGTGGTTTCCACGGGACGGTCCAGAGCTGCGAGCCGCGTGAGTGCTTCGTGGATTCCCTCGGTGCGGACTCGGCGTGTGCCAGGGAGTTTGCTGTCGTTGCACAACACAGTCCGGGCAAAATCGACCGGGCCACCGGCGTCGTCCATGGCGTGCAGCAAGTCGGGGCCGCTGTCCGTGTCTGCAGTGGGGCTTGCAGCACGGTACCGGCCGAGTACACGCGTCGCTGACGCCGAGGTCGCGCGCAACGAGTAGGCGGAGTTCAAGGCGCAGAGTGCCAAGGAGTCGTAGAACTCAACCGGGGCATGCCATTCGGTCGGATCTCCAAGGTCTTCGGCAATGGAGTCCAGGAGAAGATGTAATTCAGTCATGTCCGGATCCTATATGCCCCTGCGGCCGGGTCCGGCGCTCCGGGGCTGCGGGAAGTTAGTCAGACGGGCGGGACTTCTCCTCCGACAGCCGGCTGATCAGCCCGTCGTAGCGCGGCGGCATGAGTTCCAGGATGGAGATGGCCGTGCTGGTCCGCTCGATCCCGTCGATCTCCAGGATCTCGTTGGTGATGCGGTAAAAGTCGGCCGTGCCGCGGGCCACCACCTTGGCCATGAGGTCCGCGTCCCCGGTGGTGGCGTGCACCTCAATGACCTCCGGGATGGCGGCGAGACCGTTCTCCACCGAGCCGGTCCGGGTCTGGCTGATGGAGAGGGACAGGAAGGCCATGAGTTCGTAGCCCAGGGCTGCGGGGTCCAGCCTGCGGCTGAAGGAGCGGAGCGCGCCACTGCGCTCCAGCCGTGCCAGCCGGGCGTGGACGGTGTTGCGGGCGACGCCGAGTGTCCGGGAGAGTGCCAGGGCGCTGGCTTCGGGGTCCTTGTCCAGGGCGAGGATGATCCGGCCGTCGAGGGAATCGAGGGTGCGAGCATTTGCGATGGTCATATTTTTACCAGTGGTCCTAGAAGTTGAGCAGAAGTCCCAAGTACCGGAGCCTACCTTGCATTGTGGTCCGGGTCACTTCCATGATCGGACCTCATGACCAGTGATCAGCTTGTGCCGTTCCCGAAACTGCGTTGCCCACCCTGCGCGGTGCGGTGACCGGCCTTCCGTCCTACGTCCCGGGCCGGCGCAGCCTCGGCGCGGATATCGCAGCCCTCGCCAGCAACGAAAGCCATTTCGAGCCCCTTCCCGCGGCCACGGCTGCGGTGGTCGAAGCGGCCGGCAGGATGAACCGCTACCCGGACATGGCCGCCGTCGAACTTCGCGAACGGCTTGCCCGGCACCTGGACGTCACCGCCGACGAAGTGGCCGTGGGGCCCGGCAGCGTGGGCGTCCTGCAGCAGATCATCACCGGTCTGTGCGACGCCGGGGATGAGGTGGTGTTCGCGTGGCGCTCCTTCAAGGCCTACCCCATCCTGGTGGAGCTGGCAGGCGCCAGGCCGGTCCGCGTTCCGCTGGACAACGCCGAGGGCCAAGACCTCGACGCCATGGCCGCCGCCGTCACCGACCGCACCAAGGTGGTCCTGCTCTGCACGCCCAACAACCCTACCGGCGTGCCGATCAGCCACGACCGCATCAAGGCCTTCCTGCAGGCTGTCCGCTCCGACGTCCTGGTGGTGATCGACGAGGCCTACGTGGAATACGGCGACGCCGGCAGCGGCCCCGATTCCCTGGCACTCTACCGCCGGTACCCGAACGTCTGCATCCTGCGCACGTTTTCCAAGGCCTACGGGCTCGCCGGCCTGCGCGTCGGGTTTGCGATGACGACGGCGGCAATCGCCGAAGGTCTGCGCCGCACCGCCCTGCCGTTCGCCGTGAGCGCGCTGGCGCAGAAGGCGGCCATCGCGTCGCTGGACGCGGGGGAGGAGATGGCAGCCCGGATCTCCCTATTGAAGGAGGAGTGCGCCCGGATGGCCGCCGAGTTGGAGGCTCAGGGCTGGAGGCTGCAGCCGAGCCAGGGCAACTTTCTGTGGATCCGCGCCTATGCGGAGCTGCTGGCGACGCTGGTGGACGCCTTCAACGGCGTGGGCATCATGGTCCGGGCCTACCAGGGCGACGGCGTGCGGATCACCGTTGCCGACCCCGCCTCCAACAACCGTGTGCTTAGGCTCCTTGCTGCCGACGCAGCCTGACCTTTTATCCCCAACAGTTCCACCTATAACCAAGAGGAATCCCATGGAACAACAGACAAAGACGTCTGCGCGCCCACTCGGCGCAGCCCTCTTCATCGGTTCCGGCGCGGGCATCCAGGCTGCCGGCCCGGCTGTGCCGATCTCCTACCTCGTGGCCGGCACCCTCATCATCCTGGTGATGTGGGCGCTCAGCGAGATGGCCGCCGCCAATCCGTGTTCATCGCGGTTCTCACCGCTGTGAACCTCACCAGCGTGAAAAACTTCGGCGAGTTCGAGTTCTGGTTCGCCCTGCTCAAGGTGGCGGCAATCGTAGGGTTCCTGCTGGTGGGCGCTGCCCTGCTCTTCGGCTGGCTGCCGGGCGTGCAGTCGCCGGGCCTGTCCAACTTCACCGGCGCCGGCTTTGCGCCCGCCGGTTTCGCAGGGATTGCCACGGCACTGTTCGTGGTGGCGTTCGCGTTCGGCGGCACCGAGATTGTGTCCGTGGCAGCAGCTGAGACCGCCGAGCCTGCCCGCAGTGTGCGGACAGCAGTACGCACGGTGCTGTGGCGCATCCTGGTCTTCTACATCGGTGCGATCTTCGTTATCGCGGCTGTGGTTCCCGTGGGCTCGGCGGGGCTGAGGATCCCGTTCGCCGCGGTGCTGGATGCGGCCGGCATGCCCGGTGCGGCCACCGCAATCACCATGGTGGCCGTCGTGGCACTGCTTTCCGCTCTCAACGCCAATCTCTACGGTGCGTCACGGATGGCGTACTCCCTGGCTGAGCGGGGTGAGACACCGCGCCTGCTTGCCTCGGTGTCCAGGGCCCGGGTTCCGGTGGTCGCGGTCCTGGCCAGCGTCGCCTTCGGCGTTGTGACGGTTGTGCTGGAGCTGGCGTTCCCCGCGATGGTTATGCCCGTCCTGCTCAACATTGTGGGCTCGACCTGCTTGCTGGTGTGGACGTCCGCGCTCCTGGCCCAGCTCGCGCTGCGCCTGCGCGCCGACCGCGAACGAACGGAGCTTCCCCCGCGGATGCCCGGCTTCCCGTGGCTCACGTGCTGTGGACTGCTCATCCTCGCGGCGATCTTCACGGTGGGCTTCATCGGCGAGGATTCCCGTCCGCAGCTCTTGAGCACTTTCGGACTTGTGGCGCTTCTGGTGGCGGCGAACTGGCTCCACCATCGGAACCGGAAGGGTGCGCCGGTTGTTGAAGCCTCGGACGGTGCTAAGGAGCCGGTTCTTATCGACTGAATCAGGAGCAATGGACCACTTCGCGGGTTCGCAGCACACGAGGGGCGCGTCCGGCCTTAGCCGGGCGCGTCTTCGGCTTTTTTAGGTCCGATTCAGCGGCTGCAGCTCTTTCGCCGGTGATCAATTCGACGGGGAATATCAACCTGCACCTGAAGCCAGCTCATGACCTAGTTCGTCCCATTTATTCGGAACTAGTACGCTCGTTGGCTCAGGGAAGTCGAGCCTTCCAGAAGCTATGGATGATTCGCTTTTGCGTGCAAATTTCGATCGAGTTAGTTCCAGCGTTCTAGGTAGGAATCGACAGTCGGGGCACCCTTGGCTAGAGCCGTTCTCCATTCCAAGAGCTTCTCGATCTGCAGGCGACCGAGAACTACTACGGGATGCACGCCAGCCTGCTGGGCAACGGTCTGAATCCAGCCCTTTCGTATGACGTTAGGTGGCTTGGGAAGGCCGCCAGGTATTTGCCATTCCCCTGCCTGCCGATCGGCCTCTTGCTCCTGCGGCTCGTCGGCCTGGCCCGCACCTTCATCGATGAATAACTGGTCGGTAGAGACATGTCCGAGGACAATGTGCGCCACTTCGTGAAGCAACGTGAATAGGACCCCGTCCAAGCGTTTGCCGCGGCCCGATAGAGCAATAACTGGCTGCTCAGGGTCGTCATCGAGTAAGAAGGAAGCCCCGTTTAGCTTGCTTCCGGGGAAGGCTTCAATGTAAACGAGGCGTACGCCAACGGCGGCGAATCGCTCAGGCAGACCTTGAAACTCTTCAGGGTCGGCGACAATTCGAGACAGCTCAGCGGCCAGTTGCCTAAGCTTGTTTTTGTCGTACTTGGCAGCCTTTACACGCTGGGCTTTCTTGCGCGCACAGGCCAACCATGCCTTCTGCGTCGGCGTTGGTCCTTCGTCTCGGTTTGACCGACGAGCGGCCGCTAGAAACTTCGGAGTCTCATCCAGGCCACGAATTTGGAAAAGCTCCAAGATCTGAGCTTCCTGCTCGGCCAACGTGTCACCCGTTATCAAGTTGCGCTTACGCAACAATGTAACTGGGGCCAGTTTGTTCATCCGAGCACGTCGACGAACATCGTCCAGCTCTTTGCGGCTCTCTGTGTTTTGCGCTTGGCTCCACAGGAGATACACATTCTGGAGATTCAACCAGTACTCGGGAGGTGTATCGAGAGCAGCGCCGATCTGCGCGGCTGACTCTCTGGTGATCTCCTTCTTGCCGGCGATGATTTCTGAAACGAACTGCGCCGGACGTCCAAGGATCTGAGCGAAGTCGTTTTGGGACCAATGGCGGGCTTCGAGCTCCTCGGCGAGGAAATCTCCTGGTGGAAACGCTTCAGCGAGCTGCCGTGCCATGAGTACTACTCCTCTGCTGGTAGGCGGCGGGTTCGGTCCCCAGGATGACGAGCCGCTTGTTGTCATCAGGATGGAAGTTAAATATGAGTCTGTACTGCATCTGAATCCGTATGGAATAAAGGCTCTTGGGACCGTCGCTCAGCTTTTCAACGTGAAGAGCTTTGAGCCCGCAAAGGTTCTGTTCACTGACATCACTGACAAGGGCCATCAGCTGCTGGATGCGTCGCCGAAAGGCCTTTGAAACACTTGGGGTCCACCGCGAGGTGATATGGGTCGACACGTAGGCAAGGAGTTCAAGATCCTCGTCCTCGAAATCAACTTGCATTCTGTAAGCCGCCTTCACCCTTGGTGTGAATAGAGCTTACAGGAGGGCGGTGTTAGGGCATGACAACAGAATACACCTTTACCTCGCACTAATACTTCAACGCAGGGCAAAAATCTCGTACGACAGCTTCATGGTTGCGCTGATTCGCCATGTCGAGTATGTTAGTTTTGTGCAACAGGCACAAAAAGAGCGGACCCGCTCGAACGGGCCCGCTCTGTAACTCGAGGTGAGAACCGCAAGTTTCCATGATTAGTGGTAACAGCGATTCTAACGGAGGCATCAGTTGCCACAAAGGCGACCCTCCTACCTCGGTCAAGTGTTCTTTAGGAGGACACCCATGACTACCCCCATTACAACTGACCTCGTTGTTTACAGTCAGGGCATCAACATCGACATCGAGTCCATCGCCCCCACCAGGGGATTCGAAGCTGAGGCATACGATGTTGCGAACATGACCATCACGGCCACCGTCGAATCGCCCACTGAGGCGACGTACCGCTTGGTTCTCGCCGCTGACATCGAGGCCGGCACATCTGCCATCGCCCGCGTTGTTTCCGGCACTAAGGACAACTTCAAGAGTCCGGCGGAGTTCAAACGCATCACAAAGAAGGACGCAGAGATCATCCGTCCAATCCTGGCCAAGGCCGGAATTGCGCTCGATCCGGCAATTGATGAAAAGAAGCAGCTCGAGGCACACGCTGCCCAGTACAAGGTCGCGGACCTGAAGGTCCCAGCGGGCCGGCAGGTACTGAGGATCCACGCCAGCCAGAGGCTCCTGCCTGTAGGCGGGGACCCGCGAAAGTACCGCTTCGTCATGTACGCGCCTCAGCTGAGCCTGGCTCCCGCCGGCAACGTCCGGCTCGGGGCAACCGTCATCTTCCCGCTGGACTTCAACGGCATGATCGACACTCCGCTCGTGGAAGCCATGCCCAACCAGCCGACCGCAAATGTGATCGCGGGCAGCGAGGCGCCTGTGCTCGTAGGAGCTCAGAAAGCCTACGGATGGGCTTTCCAAGCCGACCCCAAAATCACCTTCACATACGCCTACGCTGCATAAGCTGAAGGAAGGCGGGTTTCGGTCCGTAACGGGACAGCCGTCCCCAGGACAACTGGGGCGGCTTTCCTCGTTTCACTAGGAATTCAGTTGCGGTCGACAATACCCAAGCTCGCCGATTCCGGCCATATTCGAGCCAGCCACAACTTCTCGTCCTTGGAGTATCTGCATCGTTCACTTCGCCAATGGCAAGGTCAATTTTCGGGACGTGCCAATAATGGTGTCTCAATCCGACGTAACAGAAGCGTTCGACTTTGCTGCAGCGGAGGGCGAGTCATACGCAGGTGACCTGTCTCTAGCCTTTGGGCAATGGATTTAGGAAAGACCTCCGATGGAAGTGGACTTGTCCAAGTGGAAATTTCTCCATCGGAGGTCTTCGCATGCGACCCAGCGTGCTGCATGAAAACAACATGGGCTCGCCGGTGAAACTCCGAGGGCGTGGCCTGGCGAGCGCCGTTGGAGCGGCCCGCGCCCTGGTGCTGGACTCGGGCACAGTACGGTTCGCAAGGCCTGACCGAAAAGCCCATGCTGATCCCCGAGGTGGACTTCGATGGTGTTGCGCGGGCGCTGGGTGCCGAGTCTGCTGTTATCCGGTCTCTGTCTCACCTATCTGCGCTGCAGGAGTGATAGATGCCGGAGCTCACGGGACGTTCGTGGCCGACTGCCGGATCACGTCCACCGTGCGGGCGGCGTGGCTGACGGAGCGCCTGAGCGCGTCCCAGGCAGCGACGGCGGCAGTCGCGGGATAGCTCGCCCAGTCCGATCCTCTGGTAAGCGGTGCCCACCATCACCAGGTCCTGAGGCCGGAGGATGTTCCAGTACATGGGCACCCAGCCGATGAAGTGCCCGCCGTCCTGGACCACTGTGCGGCGCTCCGGCAGCACGGCATCCAGCGCCGCGGCCAGGGCACGTGGGGCCAGCCGGCCGTCCGCAGTCTCAGCAGACCCAACAGAATGGCCCGGCCAACAGTCGGCTGATGGTTGTTGTTAGCCGGCCCTCAGCTCTGTGCAGGGAATGAAGGGCCTCCAGGTTCCGCCCGGCCGATCCTGTCGCCCCAGGAGCAATGGAACCGCATCGACTGCTCTTCCGGATGACCAGTTCCAGGTGCGCGGCCACGGCCGGGGATGCCGCCCGCCTGTGGAGGGCACCATGGCAATGATCGGGGTTGAGGTTCTGCTGACGCTGTGCACTACTCGGATCGGGGGTGGTACGACCACGCACACGCCGAAGCACTCTCGCTTTCGGTCTTCGCCGTATGTCAGCTAGATACTGGACGGATCTGTAGGCGGTTGCAGATGAATCCGATCCGGATCACCGATGAAGCAATAGAAGGCAGACTCCGGAACATAATCGTGCTTCAGCCAGTTTGTAACGCGATCCTTGTCCCCGAAACCGTCGGCGATTTCTAACAATCGGGCTTCCGTATCACCGTAGACGTTCCCGCGACGGAGTCGCTTCGTTGAACCTCCGAGCTTGAATAGTTCGTGCGGTGAGGGACCCCCGGCAGGAGGTCGAGTCATGAACCACTCTTTAAACATCGGATGTCCAGACGTTACATCGTGGACAGCGTTACTCGTCTGAACGCGATGCCATACTTCGCGGACCGACTTATGGTCCGCTCGGCCGGCCAGAACTTCGATCATGTAGACGAAAAAGCGCTGCATCAACACCGCGTTGTGTACTACGTTGACGGGCACCAGTGTCCCTAGCACGGCGATGGCGCCTTCGCGCAGAAGAAGATCTGTAATCGTAACGGCGCCGGTCCCTCTCGGCGCCACGTGGCAGGCGCTCAAAATGACCAACGGCGGCAGCGGACCAAGGTCTACGCCGAATGAGAATCCTTTTCCGACTTGAATGCCCGCAACATTCTGCGCGGGGTTGTAAAAGCCGTGGGCACTAATTACCAGAACGTCTGGTTGATGCTCTGCGATCGCATCTCTTAAATCATCAACGGATAAGGTCATTTGGTATGTCATTGATGATCGAGGATCGTCCCGGGAGAACATTTCGGAGACCGCTCCCCAAGCCCGTCGAGATGCTTGGCCGACCGGATCCTCGGCAACAATGCACTCGGCCACTAGCACCTTGAACCCCTGGCCAAGCTGCGCGTTGCGTCGTGGCAACAAAGCATTCGGGACCGATCTGGTCAAGGGCACGAGCGGCCGGTACGAAACGGGCATCAAACATGAGAGCGGGTCAGATGACCCCGGCGGAGTGCTGAGTCCGATGGGGAAACTTCCGATGATGGTGAGAGCGGAGGCCCGCATCAGGTTGTTCGCTAAGGGGTCTTCCCAAACTGGCTGTATTGCCTTGTTCAGCTGTTTTAGCAGTTTGCGGACAGCCAACGGACGCGCGGTTTGGCCACGCTTTGCAAGGTCGGCACAGTGCTGCTCTAACGCAGCCAGGGCTGTGAATGCTTTTGGCGGAACGGCAGGCATCGTTATCCCCAAGGAGTCGTCAGCGATCGCTTGATGCGCAACCAATAGTGCGATGACCGAGGACTCGATGTCAGAATCGGAGGCATCTTGGTAGCGTTCAGGCCAAACTAAGATTGATGGGCGAACCGGGGCCGCGACGGGAGTATCCTCGTGTTTCAGTTGGTACAGGCGCCGCTGCTTTGGGGACACTCCCGGAAGACCGATCGTGAGTGGGCGCCGCAGCCGCTGCGCTGCGGCTTCCCACTCCGACGGCAATCGATCCTCTGCCATTGGGACATTCTCGGAGTCGAGCTGAGCGAGTGCAGCGACGAATGCTTGAATTCTCCAGGCCTCAAGAACCATGCTCTCTGGATCTGTCGGCAGCTCCACGTTCTTGTTGCCGACTTGTCGTAGGAGGCGACGCATGGGCAGTTCGATTCCCGCGGTTTCCAATGCCGTTACAGGTTCGATGCCGGTTTTGCGCAGTCCTGCCGAGACAGAAGCAGACTGGTTCTCGGCGATGGTCTTCCAATGGGTCCGTAACGAAATGGTCGAAAGCTCAGAGAATACGGCCGGGGACAGGCTGAAACCAAGATCACGGCCCAATCGAGCCAGCTCCGCTTGCTCATCGTCAGGACCTATCAGCAGGGTGCGAGACCATTCTTTCGGAATCCCTGTCACCGCTCGGCGCACTAAACCCATTGGCACTAGCAGTATGTTGTGCGCGAACGCTGCCTCCTGCAGCCAAGGCAGGTACTTAATTCGAATATCAACGATGTCATGAGGACTCTTGGGCAGATGAAGACAATACCAAAGAGCCGGAAGCGCTGGAACGATCTCTCGGGATAGTAGCTGCGGTCGCGTACCGCCCTCGCCTGATTGCTCCCAATCAGTAGTGATGGGGCTATAAGCGGCATCCGAAGCGTCCTCCGAGGAGAACGCCACCACGTAGAGGATTGGTTCGCTCATCTAAAATTCTGCTCCAAAGTCCGCGCCTCCCTTGACGGTTGTGGGCACTATTCTTGCATCTCGCCAGGTGCGGCCAGAGTGTCGCAATCATGCCTTCTATTCCTCTTGGGTAACTTTGTATAACCGCGCTCAGGGAGAACACGTACGTGCTTAGATTGGCTCTCGGAACAGTCCGGTCTGATCAACAGCAGTGCTATACATAGGAAGGTCGGTTGGCATGGTCGGCGTTCAACATCTCTCGATGCGGGTCCCGTGGCGGGATCGGGCGTGGGACGACCGTGTTTGTGACTCGCCGTTGGGGAACTCTTCCTGCACCCTACTTGCGAATATCGGTACCCGGCGTGACGATGTCTACGAACAGGCCAATGCGGGTTCGACCATTACCTCCCTGGACACCAGCAGGCTGCCTTGCCTTAGCGAGCGGGCGACCTTCATGTCACCGACCGGCTATCGGGTCATCAAGACCCATCCCTACGGCAACAATCGTGCCCTCAAAGGAACTCTGCACCCGACACCCGTTGAGGTCCCGGGCTACGCGTTTGAAGCGGTGCCATTCCGGTGGCTGAACCGAAGCTCCCTATATGAAGAGGTGGATGTAAGACGGGTCCGAGGTTTTAACCCGGACGCCGAGAGCGCCGCCGATGACGCGTTGGGCTGGAACGACGCAGCGTGGGTAATGGATGGAGAAAACCAGCAGGCGGTCATCCGGGAGTTCTTCGACCCGGTCGTGGCTGACGACTCCTTGGTGCTCATGTACCTCAAGCACTCACCGTTCCAAGAAGGGGATCTCACAGGACGGCTCCTTGTCGGCGCCGCGCGGATAACCCAGGTCATGCAGCCACCGATGTGGCGGCAGAGCGGGCACCCGCCTTTCAACTCCTCGATGTGGGAGACCATCGTGACGCACAGCCTGCGCCCAGACATGACCGACGGGATCCTCCTGCCGTACCAGGAGCTGGTGCCACTCCTGGACGCGGGCACCGACGTCTCCGCAGCATTGGCATGGGCACCTGAGGGCCGCGACATCGAATTCTCATACGTCACGGAACATGTCAGTGACGACGCGGCAATCCAGGCCCTCACTAGTCTTTTGGCGGCAGGCAGAGCCTGCCAGGATCTCGGTGTAGCGTTGCCGGACACGGCCCTGGCATGGGTTGAAGCTCAGCTCGAGCGGCTGTGGCAGTTGCGTGGGCCTGTCCCTGGCTTGGCCGCGGTGCTGGGACATCTCGGTGTCGAACGACCTCACGTGGCAGCACGCGCGGTTGTGGCGGCATGCGATGACAGTGCCGACCCATGGGAATATCTTGCCGCGGGATTTGCTGATTGTGCGCATTTCTGTGCCGCCGTGCAGGGTGTTCTCGGACCATCGATCGGACGAATCTGGAATGGGCAGGATCAAGAGACACAAGAGGCTCTCAGGCTCCTGTCGGCCATGGACATCAGTCAGGTTCAGGTGACAGCTCTAATGAAGGGCGACACGGCGGTCTCCTTGACGATCGAGGAGTTGCTGGGAAACCCGTACTGGGCCTCGATCTGCACCTACGGACGGGACGAACACGTTCCGTTCACCACCGTCGACCGGGCCTGTTTTCCCCCTGCCCATGTCACTTGGCGAACGCCACTTCCGGATGTGGCCCGCATGGATGACAACCTCGACCGTCGACGCATCGAGGCGCTGTTGATCGATGTTCTGGAGGGCCGCGCCATTCATGGCGACACGCTGCTCCCGCAAGGTGAGGCCCTCGACGTCGCTGCCGAATATGAACTGACCCAACCGCCCCGACTCTCTGCAGTCGTGCTCAAGGGCCTCGGTCTGGATCATGCATCGCTGCGGAACATGCAGGACGCAGGGGTATGGTCGCCACTACTTGCCGTTGATCTTGCGGACGGCACCGCCGGGCTGAAGTGCCTGCGCCATGATGACATCTCCTACATTATCCGTGCATGGGTCGAAGAGCAGCGAGCCAAACCCGCTTACGGCGAATTAGTCACCGCCCGCGAGTTGCTGGATCGATCGCTAGACGAAACTATCGCCAGGTCGCCAACCAGCGGACCCGACGCAACCGAAGAACGGGCCCGAGCCGAGAAGGCCGCTGGGCTTTCCCAGATTTTCTCTTCACCGCTGAGCGTGCTGATCGGCCCCGCAGGCACCGGCAAGACGACGCTGTTGCGTGCTCTCGTAGGGCTCGACGGGATCGTCAACGGATCTGTCATCCTACTTGCACCCACCGGTAAGGCCCGCGTCCAGTTGCAGACCAAGGTTGGGCATCCCGCCAAGACCTTGGCCAGCTTCCTGGCACGTTCCGGCCGGTGGGACGGCGTGCGATACCGTGCGACTGAAGACGTCCGCACCCGCGTTCAGGCGGATCTCGTCGTCATCGACGAGGCCTCGATGCTCACCGAGGAGATGCTGGCGGCAACTTTGGATGCCGTCCGCGAGGTCAAACGGATCATCCTTGTCGGCGATCCGCGCCAGCTCCCGCCGATTGGTCCGGGGCGCCCGTTCGTTGACCTAGTGACCGAGTTGCGCCCTAACGAATTCTCCGGTGCTGGGCGTGTGGCCGCCGGGTACGTGGAGCTGACGGTCACCAGGCGTCAGTTGCCCGATGGCAGCGACGGAGTCAGGCAAGACCTACAGCTTGCGAGCTGGTTCGGGGACCGCTCGGGCGGCGCCGACGATTCCATCTGGGAAG
The DNA here is from genome assembly GCF_001238605.1 of Arthrobacter sp. ZBG10. NCBI lineage: Bacteria > Bacillati > Actinomycetota > Actinomycetes > Micrococcales > Micrococcaceae > Arthrobacter > Arthrobacter sp. ZBG10. The sequence continues at coordinate 15,117 of NZ_LFQH01000055.1, forward strand.
ATCTGCGGCAGGATCCCTCAACGCCCACCGTCACCTACGAACCTTGGGGAGGCCGCACCGCGGTCGAGGCCCTGACAGATGCGCTACAACGCTTCCTTCCGGCTCTCGCCAATAACGATGACCCAGAGCGGGCGTTCGCGTTAACCTACGGCGGTACGGAAAACGGTCAGTACCTGAACTGGGAACTCGGGGCAGGGAAACACGCAGAAGAATGGCAGATCCTGTCTCCAACCCGTTCTAGAGCGTTCGGCGTCACCGAACTGAACCGCCACCTGAAGCGCACCTACCGTACGACGGATCTTAGCTACGCCAAGCAATATGGACGGTCAAACGTCCCGCGCCCGATCGGACCCGAGCAGATTACCCGCGGCGACAAGGTTATGCAGACCCGCAACTCCCTGATGAGAGGGTGGACGCGCGACCAAACCGTTGAAAAACTGGACTATGTCGCCAACGGTGAGATCGGTGTAGCGATCGGCCGTCTCGTCCCCGCGGCCCAGCGACCAAAGAACTCCCTGCAACTGGGCGTGGAGTTTTCTTCCCAACCTGCCGTCACGTACTCGTACTGGCCTTCTTCGACCGATGACCCGCCGCTGGAGTTAGCGTGGGCCGTTACGATACACAAGTCGCAGGGATCAGAGTTCGGCACCACATTCCTTGTGCTGCCTGCGCGCACCAATATCTCTCGCGAGCTCATGTACACGGCGCTCACCCGGCAACGCGACCACGTAGTGATCCTCCACGAAGGAACGCTCGAGGATCTTCGCGAGCTAGCCAATCCCTGGCGATCAGAGACTTCTCGGCGCCTCACGGACCTATTTGCCCCACCCCAGCCGGTCACACTTAAAGTTCGAGGGGAATCGCGCCGATTCGAACGAAAGCTGATGCATGTAACGGCGAACGGCGTCCCGGTAGCTAGCAAGAACGAGGTCATCGTCGCTGCGATCCTCGACGAACTCGTGCCCGGCCATTGGGAGTACGAGAAGCCACTCACAGGCACCGACGGCCGAACCGTCCTACCAGACTTCACGATCACCCTCCCGGACGGACGAACAATTTACTGGGAACATGCCGGCATGCTCGACCTGCCCGCATACGCCCGCAAGTGGTCACTTAAGCAAGAGTGGTACGCCGACCAAGGCATCGCATCACACGATAACGGAGGCGGAACAAAAGGGATCCTGATGTGGACCGACGACCGCGACGGTGCGGATGCCCAGGCGTGGAAGAACCTCGCCTCGGCCATCTTTGGGACGATCCTGCCCACCCACCAGCCGCAGGGGACCGACGGACCTCGTGGCCGCCGCGCAGCAAGAAAGCTCACTCCAGCCAGGCCTCAATCGAAACCGTGACGAGCGGAGCAGACGTAGTCGAGGCATGTGTGTTGGCCGCTGACGAATTGAGAGTTTAGGAGCGCAGGAACAGTCGTTAACCGGCCCTTCGCTCGAGGCATGCTTCGTCTGTTGAATTCGGCAGTGCCGGTGGCGGGCGCTGGACGTAAGTAGCCTCTGAGTCGGTAATTGGTGAAGTTTCGGAAACCCCGAGCCGTTCTGCGGGTTTCGATGACGCGCGTGATTGCTTCGGGCCGTTTGATGCGCCCTAGGTGTACTCAGCCAGCAGGTTGGTTGCATCTGCTGATGGGTGGTCGTCCTCCGAGGGCTGCGTGGTTTCGGCGGTGGTTGTAGAAGTCTAGCCAGCCGGTCAGTGCCTGTGTTCGGTGGTTGCTGGAGTCGTAGGCGTTCTTGTAGGCCCAGCCTTCTTGCAAGGTGCGGTTGAATCGTTCGGCTTTGCCGTTTTGCCACGGGC
>NZ_LFQH01000056.1:0-61818 GCF_001238605.1 Arthrobacter sp. ZBG10
GAATCAAACTGCCATATTCAAACGCCGCAATGGAATCGTTCTTCTCCCTGCTGCAAAAGAACGTCCTGAACCGGAAACGATCGGAAACCCGGTCCGAACTCCGGCTCGCTATCACGACCTGGATCGAGCGCAGCTACCACCGAAAACGCCGCCAACGCGCCCTCGGACGGCTTACCCCCATCGAGTTTGAGACAATAAAAAAACGCGGCCTCAGCCGCGTAAGAAAATATCAACCTCAGCTGTCAACTACACCTTCAGCAGTCCCGGTTGCTGTGCCGGACATCTGTGTGACGGCTTCGAAGGATTGGCCGCCCGCCACCCCGCGATGACCCGACCGCTGATTGAGAGACACGACATGATCGCCGGATAAGGACACGACGGCGCGGTTATCCGTCGCGTTCCGTTCCGCCCAACCGACAGAACTGGAAAAACAGTTTTCCGTGTAACCACCTTCCCTTGTTTCAAAATTTCTGTGTTTCCGTCTTTCTGTAGAAGCGTTGGAGTCTTCGGATCAGTTTCGTGCGCCGACTTGGATATTTGCTTCGGAGAGCGGGGAGTGGCGCTGATCGGTGACTTTGAATCGGACTGGACGAGACTCGGCTCCACCACCGTCCTGCCGTATCGCGAAAGATGACATTTACCTCTTGTATATCACCTGACGGGGGAGTGCTAGGTAATGCGAATCCAACGTTGATTTGGCTGCCTGGTCCCATGACGTCTACGCCGGCGATTGCATACATCGGAACGTCGCTGCGGCGAGAGTGTAAGGCCTGAACTATGACGGGTCCTATCACCTCTGGACTTGCATTGAAGACGCTAAACGTGGTGACCGTGAGTGGTTGTGATGCGTGCAGTGTGGTGACCCCGTACTTTTCCCTGCTTTCCACGGATGCTTCATCTATCCAGTGCAACCCCACGCCCTCAGGGAAAGTAACAAACCGGTCGGGTTCTATTGTCTCTTGGTCCGCAAAGATTTGGCTGTAAACAAGCCTTGCCTGAGCTTCACGCCTTAGCGTCAGGCTGTGCCGGTAAGAACCCGCCGCCACCAACAGTGCCGCAGTGGTTCCCATGGCAGCGATCCAATCGGGCCAGGATCCCGTGTCAACAGACGCAATGAACAATGCCACTGAATTCATTGCCTCTGTGTTTCTTTGTCCGAGGACGTCTTTGGCGCTGCCCGCCCTATCTTTTCTAGCTTCCCGTCCCAACTTCTGCGCCAGTTTGTTCCACCCGAATCCCGGAATGTTAGATCGATCGCTAGGCCGGAGGAAGCAGTCGAACCATCCCAAAGCTTCCAATCCTCTGACCAGTTCAGGCTCACATCTGGGGAGGTGTTCAGAACTTTTCGTTTCTCACCACCGTCGCGAAATATCGCATTCTGCGGGTATAGCTGCGTTTTTTGTACATCATTCACTTGAGCAACGGCAGGGGAGAGGGCGATCCAGCTATCTCGCCAGATTTCGACGCAAGGTTCGGGGCACTGAGGCTGCGTTTCCTTCACCATCACTCGGCAACGTACGTCGTAGACAGGGCCGCTGTTCCCATTGCGGACGTAGACGTAGATCATTGCGCCTGACTTCGTAAGCCATGTAGACACTCGGCCGGCCTCAGCTTGTTCTTCTGCTAGCTTCGCCATTCTGAGCTCAGTGCGGGAATTTTCAACCTCAGCTCCGGCGGCAGATGCTGCCTTCGCGGCATAGACGGCAGCAGCTACGGCACCAGCAAGCAGAAAAAAAGAGACTACGAACGAAGCAGTGGCCATGTTGGCAGATGTCTCAGCCGCGACGACTTCTCGGATTTTCAACCTATCGTCAGTCAATGCCATTGCGGCGGTCAGAAAAATACTCATCATGGCCATAACTAGACCATAAGTGGGCTTGTCGGCAGGGAAGCGGGCAGAGGAAGGTTTTGATAGGACGAATAGGTCATGCTCGAAAACCACCGATTCTAATGCGCTGGCGACACGGTTCCCGTTTCCCCTGCGAGCAAGGCACCCGGCCGCGGCCGAGGAGAACCAGTCTCTGGCCTTCGTTAGCGCGCCTTCTGATCATGATTTCGGCGAGGGTTCTGCGTTAGGTATCTTTTCATCCGGCTCCTCCTTCTCTGCCGCTGCCTCCAGGACTTTGCGCATGGCCTCCATGGTTTCGGGAGGTAGGGTGAGGCCGCTGGCGAGTTGGGCGGTTCTGCGCATGGCCTCCATGATTTCGGGAGGTAGGGTGAGGCCGATCTGGAGCCGGTCCGTTAGATATTTACCAAGGGAGTTTCGCTCCGCAAACCCCGCTTTATCCAACAATTCCCACAGTCTATGATTTGGGTCATCGGGATGTGCCTCCAGCCTGGAAACCTCAAACTTCTGAATGTTCCCATCCGTAGTGAACGATACCGTTCCCGAAGCACGAAGCACTTTGTTGTCGATTGTCAGCATTTCTTCCATGTCGCTGGAGTAACCGAGCACTACCGCTTCCAAATCGACGACATAGTTGGCCGTCCATTCATGTTCGCCGCTCTTGGCTTCATCCGAGAAGTTCCACTTCAGTTCGGGGGAAAGGATCTCATTTACCGCAGCGACGGATGCAGCTGGCTCTAGCGCGACATCCCTGGCAGGGATCGTCATCGTGAGGACCTGCTCGTTCAGCAGCTGTTCCAGTAGGTCGTACTTGACCGCGGCCGTCAATCTATCAAGCTCCTCAGTTGCGATCGGGCCGTAGAGAGCAGAAATGTGCTGTACGAGGGCAGCAAGGTTTGCGGCGTACTTCACTTGATTCTGAAGGCCCAGGCTCGCTAGTTCTTTCTGAAGTTCTTGGTGCAAGGCTTTCGGTATTTGGTCACCATCTTCACCTTCGAGGCCGCCGAAGTCTTTATGGTTGTCGCTGACAAACCAGACCTCATCGTCCGGGTTGTTCCTGGCTGCCTCGATTACGGTGAGCCATATAAGGGTGTCTCGGTAGTTGTCTTTGGTGGCTTTCCCTTGATATGGAGCTTTACCTTTGGATGCGCGTTCTGCGACTTTTGTATGCGAAATCGTAGGGTCGGGCAGCACTTCAGCCCCTAGCTCGGACAGCCTTTTCTTCAGGTCATCTTCATAAGAATCGATGCGGGCCGCGATGGCGTGAACGATCGCGTCTGCGTGCTCCTGCAGTCCGAACTCTCCGACTTTTGCGGTGCTGAAGGTGTTCTTTTGCCTGGTCCACTCCCTCTGAACTGTGTTGGTTGTTTCCATGACAACAACCTCCGGAACCATGATTTTCACTTTCCATTCGTCCTTGTGCGTGGAGAGTGACCTCCACTCATCGCGAGAAAGAAAGGGCGATTTGTGGAGGATATTTGTGTCCAAGATGATGACAATCATTGTTCAAGTATCACCCGTCGATAGGTTACATAGGCTTACCGCTACGTAAGACGGGTGCAGATTGGAAATGACCGTTTGAGGCCATGGTGCCTGCACGGCCTGGCGACCACAAATAGACCGACGGATCCCACGATCAGAACTCGTTGTCATGACCAAAGGGGTTTGAACATGGGGGAGGATGGCATTGACTATTGCAGCGGAAGGACTCGCGGTCAGCGATGCCTGTCAGTGGAGGAAGAGAGCTGGGCGGCGGCACCGCTCCTGCCATCGAGGCGAGCCGCGTACTCAGCGGTGCGTCTCTTGCATGGCGCCCGGTGCTAACTCGGAGCGCTAGCACGCGGTGGCAAAAAGACGTTTCTGCCAGTCTTAAGCTGATCTCAGCAAGAACTTCCCACGTTTGCCTACAGGGGAAAGCGGCATAAGTAAGCCCACGATGCGCCAGCTGGAACGCTATCTCCTGCCTGCGCCCACTCAGGAATCTTTACCGCTGCCGGACTTCCGAACAATACGCAACGAAGCCGTCGATAATCTCAGTGCGGACCTCCTAGACGCGATCTACATTTGCGAGCGACGCCAGGACTGGTACCTCGACTATGCAGCACGCCGCGACCTGGATCCCTTGGAATTTGTCGGGTCGGTAACCCCTCAGACACCCGTTACCCAAGCGGCCGTGCAGATAGCGGAAGCGCTTGGCCTGGACTGGGAAACCAGGAACCGATATGCCAAATGGGAGGATGCTTTATTTGGCCTCGCAACGCTGGCTGAGGACACGCATCCTAGTAATGATCAGTGGCATCGTCGGCTCCAACACCCACCGTGTTCTGGATCCGAACGTCTTGGATAGATTTCGAGGTTTTCGGTTTATGGACTGGCGGCGAGTGCCTAGGCGCGGCGCGGCGAACTCGGCATTTAGGCTGGTGCGCCAGCTGCCGGACTGCAGTACAGGAGGGCCGGCCGTCCGCCAGTCGGCCATTTTTGTTGCCCCTAGGCCCCTGGTCTGAGATCCAGCTATGCAGAACCGCAGGGTTATGTCAGATCTAAGTCTCAAACCGTTCACCAAGGAGGGGGGCAGTCCCACCATGTAAGACCTAAGGAGTGATTGCGGAGGCGCATCGACGTCCCCGACCAACTAAGCCGACGGAAAGACCCACCGCAGCGACGGCGGTAAAAAGTCTGAATCGATTGGAACCCATTTCTATATCCCTCAATATTTGTGATGGCAGTCTGAAAGCCCCCACTATTACTATGGCTACGGAACCGAGACCGGAAGTTTAAGCCAGTACAGAGCATCGCCTGTTTGCTATGCCGAATCCGAGTGCAAGCCTCGCGGCCCTGAGAACCGCCCGCCACAGCTGCCGGCCTGCCGGACCAGGACCGGAATCCCCACCCGGGCCGCATGGTCAAAAAGCTCCTTCCGGTGTCCCGGCCAACCAACCGGCCGGGACACCGGAAGAAAACGAGTCATCCAGTACCGGCGTCAGTTGTACGGCCGCGATCAGTGCTTGGGTTAGGGGGATCGGTCCTAGCTTCGCTCGGGTTGTAGAAGCGTTTTTCTGATTTTTGCTGCTGTCCTGTGGATCATACGTGCCGGTTCAACCGTCCTGCGGACGGCTGCGCAGTCGATGCCTTGTGCCGGCGCTTCGCTTTTCTCCTTAGACAACCCATCCTCTGCCTGCCCTTTGGGTTGCCCCGGTTCCGTCGGGCACAGCTCCGCGATGTTCCACCAGCAGGCAAAATGCGACCGGGGGAGAGGGGACGCTGGCCGGTCACCAAAGCCGCCCAACCCACCGGACCCTCAGCAGAGGACGAGAGAAACCATGAACGATCGCATTGCACGCGCAGCCCTGACCCGACTTTTCGAACCCGGCGACCGTCTCGGTCGGGCTCTCGTAGGCAGGCTCGGCGCGTACGCCGCGTTGAGGCTTGCCACCGGCCCGCAACCCATACACGCCATTCCGGAAGCACTGTCGAAGAACTGTCAGAAGCGTTGGGGCGATGGGCTCCACGGGTTCCGGAGGTCGACCCGGAGAAAGATTTGGCCACCATCGAATGCCTCGGCGGCGAGTTCCTCATCCCAGGAGATGAGCCGTGGCCCGAAGGCGTGGACGATCTGCCCGACGCCCCCGTACGGGCTTTGGTACCGGGGCTACATCGACAACGGCACCCCGGCGCCTTCGAAGTGTGTGGCCCTTACCGGACCCCGGGACTCCACCAGCTACGGCGCCTCGGTGACAGCGGATATGGCATACGGGTTGGCCCAACGAGGAATTAGCGTGATCTCAGGGCTGGCCTACGGCATCGATGCGCACGCGCACCGGGCCGCGTTGGCCGAGAGCCAGGGAGGTTGGCCGGAGGCCTTGACCAGGACTACCATCCGGTAATGCTGGCCTTGCGGCCTCGCCCTTTCCGAGCTCCCGGCAGGTTCCGCCCCGACCTGGTACCGATTCCTGCAGCGGAAAGGACAAATAGATGTATTCGGGGGAGGGCTGGCAGTGCCGCCGGATAGACTCCATCCCATCGGCTCGAATATGGGGGAGTGCAATGGCTAAGCAGGGTTTCACAATGGGCGACACGGTCCCGGGACTCATCATCGACAACGTTGAGGACACCCCGTATGTGACGGGAATGCTGAGTTTTGAGGAACTGAAAGGGATCAGTCTTTTAGTCCCGTTCCTAAATAACACTCCTCAGTTTGCGGCGGTGAGAGGGTGGGTTCGCGAGGGTCGGCCGCCGTCAAACCTACAGTTACTTACTGGCACTGGGCGGTTCACTTTGTATGGTTGCCGCACCTCGGGATCATCGCTTAACTTCGGGGGTCAAGGTTTCTCGACAGTGAGGGTGACGCCGCAAGAAGTCGTCTTTAAGGATCGTGACGGAGACTTTGAAGATGCGTTGGAGGTCACTGAACTTCGCTCACAACTGGACGGGCTCACGGAGTGGACGAGTATGGGAGCCACTTCGTACTCGGTGGTTGCTGACGAGAAAAACCGCGCTCAGAAGATAAGCGTCGAGGTGGAGTCGCCGCCAGCTTTGACCTGGAGTCTTGGAGACGTGACTTTCGAGTTGAGCACTGACTGGAGGACGGACCAAGAGGAGCCGGGTTTCCGCGTCCGTGAGTGGGTTTGCCTGACGACGAAGTATGCAACGTCGCGACCGTGCGCGGACCACTTGGCGGAACAACGCAAGATCGTCGCGCTTCTGACTCTTATGTACGGACAACCCGTAGCATTTAGGCGTCATGAGATAAGGGACTCTCGATTCAATGCCAAAGTTCTCACCGGCAAGGTCGTCCACGTGCCGTTCTTTGAAATGGTGTCCGAGAATACCGTCTCGGACTACTGGCGCCCATTGCCGGGGAAACTGAAGCATCCACTAGCGACTGCTTCGGAGGTTGGAATTGAGGGCCTACAGCGTTGGTTGGCTGAGTTCGAGGAATGGGAGCGTTTGATTCAGCCCGGCGCTGGAACGTTGCGGCGGCCGGAGTCTTACGTCGAGGATCATATTGTGAATGCCTCCGTAAGTCTGGAGGCAGCAGGTCACATACTCGGCGAGGTCGAGGGAGAGCGAGATTCATGGTCGAAGGGGAAGCGGCCTCAGCCCACAACTGCCACCTATGTCTTCCGCAGCCTGTCTACCGTGAATCTGGATTGGTCCGATATAGCAGAGTCCCCGATGGCGCTCGCTAGGGCGGTCGCGAACAACTACAACGACGTCAAGCACGCGAACCGAGGCCCAATGCCTCCGGCCGATCATACTTATGTCGCCGGAAAGGTTGCGCTTCTTGTTGTGCGGCTGTTAGCGCTGCGGCTCATGGAGCCGAGTATGACCTTGACCAAAGCCTTCGGCGAGGATTGGAAGTTCGGCACATTCAAGCAACAGATAATCGACATGAACGTCTACGCCTACGCCGGGGGTAAGTTTGGCCCACAACCGCAGGAAGAGAGCGAGCGCGAAGAAGCGTAAAGGCGGCATGGTGCTGCGCTGATTAAAGCAAAAGGCCCCTCTCGCGGCTTGGAACGACTTACTGGCTGCGAAGAGGGGCCTTCTTTATCAGGGAATGGAGGCGCTAGGGATCATCTCGCCTCGCGGAGATCCCTTGCCCTCGGCGTAAGACGAGGCAGATCCGGCACCAGGGAGAGAGGCCGTCAGGGCGTTGGCGATCGCGTGTAAACGCGCCCAGGGGCTTCTTTAGCTGGCGCTTAGAGCAAATGTTCCCGGAGCGGCGGAGGCGCCAGGAGGGCCGCGCGAACGTGTCCTCCAGGAGGCGGGCGGCCTGGGCGTCCTCGCCGTCATACTTCGAGGCGATCGTCTCCAAGCGATCTACACCCCCTACATCGGCGCGGCAGAGACCGAGAAAAACATGATCGCGGCCATCGCGACCCAGATGATCACCGGAACCGAACACGCCGAAGCCCTGTGGGCCCACGCCCTCACAAGTAGCGGGCCGATTCCCGGACAGGACCGGATCGAGCTGCCGGCAACACTTCAGATCCCCACCGCCCGTGACATGGTGCGCCAAGGTCGCCCCGGACTTGAACCGCGTGGAAATGTAGAAAAGTAGTTTCGTAGAAAACGATGATCCTACAACTCGAGAAAGTCCTGCCCAGGGAGCGCGGTAGGTCGAGTACGACGGACACCCCCAGACAGGACTCCGCTACGGGTCCGCCTCGATTTCGCGGACGAAAACGTTCAGTGGACCGTTGTATCGAGGGATGACGGCAGGAATCGCGTCAGCCGGCCTTGGGTCGCCCGCATCCAGCATGATGGGGATTCCCGAGTCGTCGTCATGACCCCACGCCCACGCCCTTGGCACGGGTCGGTCTCCGGCCCCGTGCGCCATGGCGTGAGCGCGCACATCGACCAGCTGAGCTTCGGCTTTCGCCGTCGTCTCGTGGTCCCATGCAGTTACCCAGACCTTGCTGCCATCACCCAAAAGCATCATGCCAACCTCAAGCATCTCCCCCTCGAGACGCAGGCCCCCACTGTCCGGTGTCCCCAGTAGCACCCGGACCTGAACGGTGCGTCCAGGCCCCGCAGCGGGAAGAGCGACAGTGGCTTTAGGTGGTTGCTCGGGCAGGGGCGGAAGTAACTGAGAGAGCGACGAATCGGGGATTGACAGTAGCAACACGAGCGACCATCCGTTGCCGAGGTCCTCAACGTCGGTCCAGCGGGACAACAGCCGGTCAGCCCCGGGCTCCAACCGTCCGGTTGCTGCCGCCGAGGTCCATGCCATCCGCGTGATGCCGGATTCGTGGAGGCTGAGTTTCAGCTCGGCCATTATTTCTCGCCCGCCGAAGTAGAGGTCTCCCTTCTTCTTGGCACCGACGAGGCTCCACGTCGATGACTCGACACCGCGCTGCGGGTCCTCCACCCGGAAGCGCAGTGTGCTGCCGGGTTTTATCGCAATGGGTTCCTCGGACATGAGGTCTAGTGTGCGCCACCACTCTGATTCGAGCTACCAGCGGGGAAGCACGGACGAATGGTTTCCGTAGTGCGCGGGCGGCGGCCTCCGAGGCCATGGCCAACGGTCCCACCACTTCAGTACGTCGCCCAGCATCCCCAATGTCATCGACGACGTCATTTACGAGGCGGGGGAGGGTCACCAAAAAGCCATCAATGTGCTGCTGGAATCAGGAAAATGGGGTGACCTTACTGAGGTTCTCTTGTGAGGCGGGCTTTATGAGGCACTCCGTAACCAGGCAGAGGCTGAAGCCCATTCTTGAGCGTGCCCGCAGGAAGGATGGTGTGACTGCTAGCCACCGACGGCCGGGGCGCTATCGGTGGCGCCACTTATGAGCATTTATAGGCGTTTCGAACGCTGTAACGACTGCCTGGACAGCCGTACTCATGAGGAAGTGTCTTCTAGCGGCAGCTCGTGCTGCTCGTGCACAGAAGCCAGCGTGAGGGAACGTAGGAGACGACTCTTCTTCACGACTGATTCGCCGGGGCCGGCAAAAGATGAGTAGGTGTCAAAAATCGCGAGGACTCTTTGATCTGGATCCGCTGCTAGCTCTGCGACAAGGGAAAGCAGCGAGTCATCGGCGACTGTTGCCGGGAAGGACCTTGAAGCGACTTCGGGTTTGAACCACATGACACCGAGCGAGTGTTTGAGTCCGTCGACCGTACCGAATGCCCGCTCCGTCGTAAACTCTTCGTGCGCCGAGAGGAGCGCCGTGCGCAAGCGGGTTGCACCCGGGGCGAAAGCTCAACACGGTCCCTGCCAAAATGGCGCTGCCTTATTGAGCCGGGGACCGAGATCACGATCAATGCCCGCTCATTGGGAGGAGGAGGCATCACACCGACCAACTCGTCTGCGACAAGGCTCGCGCAGATAACAGCCACCGCGCGGAACTCCCGCATCGCCTTCGGATGACCTACCGGATGGATGAATCTGTCCAGCTGTTCGATCGATACAGTCGACAACCCAGTGTCGATCGCTCGCTCCTTCAACCAGTTGAGCGTCTTCACAAAACGTCGTGAACTGTCCTTTTCCGAGTCCGCGATCGCACTCGCGATGGGCGTCGACCCACCGGGGGTGGACTTCGTCTTCACCTCAGCGCAAATGATCCGATCGTCTGTCGACGCCACCGGCCACTGCGGAAGGATCATCTGTACGACATCCGAACCAGGAGAAGGCTTCGTGCGATCCTGCTTCAACCGCCACTTCTTAGGATCAAGAACGACTCCCGGATGCTCTCTGGCCGCGTGGAACAGTGCCGTCAGGATCTCACCGAAGTCCCCAGCCATCGTCGATCCACGATCCGGAAGCTTCGACCCAACGATCGCGCGAGCAGACACCGAGGTTTCCGCGACCCGCACCCGGAGAATGGGATTAGATATGTAGCATCGCCGTACCGGAACGCCCAGACGGTCCGCCAACGTGGCAGCTTGCTCCACATCAATTTCAATGACCGTGAATGGACTGCTCTGGGTCGTCGAGAAGACTTCCCCAAAGGCTTCGAAATCAAGCTCCAACTCGAGCACGACATACCCCTATCCGTGCACCCAGTTCACCGAAACATGTCATCGACCAAGCTAGACAATACGAGAAATACGTCAGTACAGCCTGCTAGGTGGACCTGAGAAGCCCGAGCCGCGGGCCTTCGTCGCCCGTCGGGTATCGAGAGTGACCGTCCACGACTTCCCATGCCAAGAAGCATAATCGCGACATCTATCCGAGCGGCAACACCACCCAAGAACGCCGCCAGCTCTATCCAGGCCATTACGTTATGCCCGCAAGCCGGTCCTCCACCGGCCGCCGGCCAGGCCCTTTTAGCGTGACTCAAAAGTGCCGGCTTTGCGGAATTTTTGGATTCCCGTAAGACCCGCCCGTAAAACTGCCCGGTGAAGGTTCCCTAAACGCTACACTCGATCTCATGCTCATCGGTTACGCCCGCGTCTCCACCAATACCCAGGACCTGACCGCTCAGCGCGATGCTCTCGCGGCCGCTGGAGTGGATCCCGACGCTATCTATGTCGACCACGGGTTCACAGGCACTCAACGTGAACGGCCCGGCCTGGGTAAAGCCCTGGCTGCCTGCCGTAAGGGGGACACCCTTGTGGTGACGAAGCTTGACCGCTTGGCCCGGTCGTTGCCTGATGCCAGGGACATCGCGGATGAGCTCACCCGCAAAGGCGTTGCCCTCAACCTGGGCGGGAGTGTTTATGACCCTCACGATCCGGTAGGGAAGCTGCTGTTCAACGTCCTGGGAATGGTGGCCGAGTTCGAAGCGGACCTCATTCGTGCCAGGACAAGGGAAGGGATGGCCGTGGCCAAAGCCAAAGGCCGGCTGCGAGGCAAGCAACCCAAGCTCTCGAAATCCCAGGAAACGCACCTCGTGAGCCTTCATCGGGGCGGGGCACACACCACCACCGAGATAGCCGAACTCTTCGGCGTCGCCCGCTCGACGGTCTACCGCGCCCTCCAGAGGGCAACGCCGCCGCTTATCTGACGTTGGATCCGAGGAAGATTGCATCGGGACTGGCAAATTCTCGCGGGACCTCTCGTCAGCCTTGATGATCTCTTCTCAGGGACTACCTGGCCGTCCACAGCTGCCGCCAGGAGGCCAGATCACAGCAGGCTTGGCGATCCGGGTCTGTTTAGCCTGATAGGGAAGCACAGCGGATCAAATCGACCTCTGTCTAGCCGAAGCAGAGTGAGTAGGACCATGGTCGGGAACTCTAAGGGCGCCACGTCAGTCAGTGCTATTTTCTGCGCCCGAGGCGGCGGCGTAGGGGGACTGAATGTGGACAGTAATCAGGGACAAGTGAATGTGCCGTTCGGCGTCGTGTTCTGAGTGGATGATGAACTCTTGATCAGCGCGGCCGGTGCGTATGAAGTTGGGATGGCTCCTGATGCACTCCGCAGCAGACTCGATTGCAGCTGTGACATCGCGTTTGTTCTTTACGAACAGAATTAGTCCGGCTCTGGTGTCCCGCCAGACGGTGTATCCCAGCAGTTGATTGATGCCGCGAGTAAAAGCTTTAGGACCATTCCACATTTTGCATTCACCGATGAAAGCATCGGCGTTTTCCCAGCGGAAGCAAAGGTCCGTTTTCCCGCGGCCCACAAAGGTCTCCCCGGTGATCGCACCCTTCCATTGAGAGTTCAAGATGAAGAGAAGTATGTCTCGAAGCGCTTCTTCATCTTTGGTGGCCAATGCCCCGGCGAGAACGGGTTGTCGCTCCAGGGCTAACGCAAAGGACCTTATCGTGTTCACAAGTTCGTCCGCGCTTTCGGCGGCCAACATGGCTATTTGGGCGCCTGCAGTTTGACGCCTCTGCAAGGTGGCCATGTTCATCGCGTTAGGTTTCATCGGAATTATGATCGGATCGGGAGCCGGCGTCAGGTGTATGTTCGCGGCTAAGGCAGCTTTGTTGATGCCTTCTAGTTTCGTCGCCCGATCGGTGATGATCTGAGTGACCATAGCGCGGAGGCGGTCTCTGTGTTCACTGATTTTTATGTTGCACTCAGCGGCGGCCGTGCGGATATCCCTCTCAAAATCTGCTTTACAGCTAGCAACCAAGACCATGTCATCCGCATCGGAAGGGGAATTGTAAATCCTGCTGATTACCCACGTTGACGACGTGCGGCTTGAGGTTCCCTGAACGAATGTCTTTGTTAGATCTCCGATGTATGTGCTGGACTCGTTGCATTTTGCGTGAAGTGTTATTTCGGAATAGGAGGAGGTCTCAGTGATGTAGGACGGTGACACTTCAGAGTTATGCCAGATGTAGTCGAGCTTGACTTCCACCAGGTCCAAAGCACACTCCGTGAATATGCTGCCAACCAGAGACTCCGCGCTGTAGGTTGTCAGGTGCGTCTTGCTGATGTGAAAAGCGGAGACTCTCGCTGTGGCTTCGGCGTCTGAGAACGCGGCCTGGAGACGTTCTTCTTTGTTAAACAAGTTTTCCCTCAGTATTGCCTGGAGCAGATCCTCGTAGGTGCTTGCTAGGTGGCTATGTAGGCCGCCCGGGCGGCCTTAGCGGCTTCCCAGTCTTCCTGCAGGTCGGTAATTGTGGGTTTCGTGCTCATGTACTCAGCTGCGTGTGAGTGTCCGGTCATTCGGTCACAAGCGCGCCCAAACAAAGGAGCGATTACTTCGACCGCTGCATCGAACCGGGTGGTGTCGATTTTTGCTAGACGAGTCATCATGATATTTGCGCGATAGCGTTGCGTGACGTTTTGGAGGAGCTCTTGCTCCACGAAGGCCTCGCACCATGCTCGGATCAGATCGTAGGTTTCTTTGATTAGGGCGTCCTGTAAAACAGGTTCCGCCCGAGGAATGGTCTGAAGTTTTGTGTTGACTCTTTTGGCAAGGTCCGCAGGCGTATCGAAACGCGGCTCGACATCGGGAGCGAGAATGCCCTTGGCAGCTCCGCCATCCCTGACCTCGTAAACCTTGACCCGAAGCTTCTTGTTTTGCCGCTCCGAAATCAGGGCCGAGGCAAACATGATGTTGTGAGTTAGCACTATTACCTGGTGACGTTCCGAAAGCTGCTGTATCCGGGCTGCAACTTCATCAAGACGGCGGTAGTCGAGACTGGTCACGGGATCATCGAACACAAGGGGCGCCTTCGTACCCCTCATACGGCTTTCAGCAAGAAAGTCAGCGATAGCTAGGACCTTCTGTTCGCCTTCGGAAAGTATGGAAGACGGCCGGTAGTTAGCGACAGCTTTCTTTCGCTCGGCCCTACCGCTTCTGCCTTGAAAACTTAGGGCAACTTTCGGTGCCCTTAAGCGCCTGCATTCATCAGTGAACAGAGCCTCAAAATTCTTGTTTACCAGGTCCTCACTGGCTAGCTTCGACTGTACCGTCAATTGCTTTGATGCACCGCTGGATACCGAACGGGATAGCTTCTCCAGCTGCTGTGCCCTCTTTGCACGCTGAACGTAGGCTCGGGCGGCGTCGAGACTATTCTGGAGTTCCATACGAGCTTCGAGTTCGACGAGCTCTCTCTGTTTCCTCACCAAGAGAGTCTCCGCGTTGGCTCTGTCGTCAGCTAACTTCGTGTGGGTATCGGTCGCGGCCGATAGAAGTGAGGCGACGTCACGGGCCAAGCTCCCCGCTTTCTCGGGCATCGTCGGGTTGCTAATGGGCCGTTCCTTCGCCGTCTCCTCGATAGTTGTTCGGGCATTGGTCAGAAGAGACACTGCTTCGGTGGCCCATTTGGATGTCTGCTCAACTTCACCCTGAGCTGTCGAATATTGCAGCGCCTGGGTTAGCTCGGTTGCGTCGATGGTGAGCCCCGCAGCCTGCAGAGCCTTCCGAGTTTGTACTACCTGCTGGAGGACAGTCTCATCGAGAAAAGTGCGGTAGCGGTTCAATAGGCTGAGAGCAGCGGGGCTGAGTTCCTGCATGCAGTACAGGCATGGATCACCGTCCTCGGGATATTGGACTTTCTCCAAGTGGCGACGGTAAGCGTCGCCGGCAACAATGAACTTTTGCCATTCTTCGTCCGGATCGCCGAGAAGCTCGGTTGGAGAAAACAGCTGCTCCCGTGCCTCACGTCGCCGTTGCTCTGCCGCCGCCAGTTCTGCTAGCGCACTTTCATATCTAGCTGCATCAAAGCTTTGGATCGCAACAACTACTCCGTGTAGCCGAGCAAGATCGCCCTGAGATTGTTGGGCGTTGGCCACCAGTGCATCGAGGGTGTTTGTGCGGAGGGCGCTCAATTCGCTTTGAAGACCTTCGCGCAGGGTCTCGGCATCCTCAGGGACGGTCGCCAGCATCGACAGCTCTGTTAGATCGGTCGTTGCCCCCAAAGTCTCAATGAGCGGGTACACCGTGGTTTCTCGGGCGAATCGTGCCAGTAGCGAGTTTGTTCCGGGCTTCAACGCCGCAACTTCAGCGGCAATGCGTTGTTGAACGCCTTGGAGCCCCTTTGCGACGTAAGAAAACAAAGCCAGCTCAGCAGGTGTGAAGACATAGCCCAGTTCACTGTCGATATGTAGGGAGACTGCTTCTGCATCAAAGACACTAATGCGTGTAAAAGGAGCAAGACCCGGTTCGTTCTTCCATATCGCCGTTTTCTCTTCGCCCGACTGACGGTACTCGATACATGCCGAAGGAGGAGGGGGTGTAGCGCCATCTGACGCGTGGGCGTTGGGAAGTATGTCTTCAGGTGTTCGGACTGCGGAAATGCGCTTCAAGATGCGCGAATATCCAGTCTTGCCAGAACCATTTTGTCCGAACAGGACAGTCAGGTCGGAGTCCAACGCCAACACCTGGTCGGCAGCAAGCGCGTTCACACCCTTGACGTCGCGGATTTCTGTTAGCTCTAGGCTGTCTTCATCCGTTGCTTCTACGACTTCAAGCTCAAGTTTGGGAACTTCCGGCATTGGCAGATCCGAGAGGCCCTTCTCTGCAAGAAAGACTGAGTAGATTTTTGACAGCGCATCGTCGCTCAGTTCTTTGCGAGAAAGGATCGTCTCAGCAGTGAGGACCCGTACCCAGGCATCTTGCCCATTAGCCCAATTCACCAGCAACCGTCTTGGAGTTGCCTCTCCAAGGTTTACGGAGATTTCGTCCGTCACCATCTGTGTCCCCCCATTGGCGTCGTTGCCGCGATCCGGACTGCCTCGTTATTGAATCTTTCGAATATTCCAAGGATGCCGGACCCCGTGGCCATATCGAGAATCGACACGTAGATGCTGGCCCTCAAATGTGGTCATGCCTGGCCGCCGAGCCAAAAAAGAGCAAGATCCACATCACGGGCTGTCCACGACTTACCGTGATAATGAGCCGTTGCTGCCAGATTCTGGACTATTTCCATGTACCTTCCGTACCGTCCTCGTTTCGCTGAAAGGAAGACCCCGAGTTTCGTCAGCCCTGCTTGGGCACGGCGATCATAAACTGCCATGCGCTCGGGAGCGGCCGCAGTGAGGAGTGCTGAGGCGAGTGCATCGCCGCTGACAAATCCCGGTAATGGGGACAGTGCGGCCCGTCCTTGGGTGGCGGCATCCTGCAGCTCCAGCGAGGTGTCGTTGACGGCGGTGACTGCGGCCGCAGTGATGCTTCGAACTTCGCTGTCGTCGATGACCATGAGATCCCGGACCCACCGGGTATCGGCGCGAAGCCGCTTCCAAAACAGCAAGGCGCCGATATCCACCTTGCCGATGTCGCCGGAGAAACGTATCCGTTCGGAAACTTCGTGGAGAACCTCGTCATAGGCCGGTGAAACACTGGTGTGTAAATCGGTGTGCGCTTTAGAGAGGAGACCCCAAGCCGTACTGTCCAAGAGGGTGGGGGCAGAGGTTGTGGATGACATGTCTCTAAGTTTCCACGGAAAAATTCACACCGGGCTGTGAATCGCTGCAGCGAGCATCCGAGGGAAGTAAACGGTTCCAGCCAGAAAAAGTAAAAGGCCTGCAACAGCAGGGTTCGGAAACCTGAAGCGACAGACCGTTGCTCCCTGCCTGGGGCGAGCTCAATTTGCGCGTCGCCTTGCGGCCGCGAAGAAAGCTCAAAAAACCCGCGGCCAAATTCTCCTGCTCAGAAAGTTCTCCCGCCTGGCCGGGGGACCAGACGGGACTGCCCCACCGTAACGGGGAACGTTGACGACTTCACGGAGTACTGGTTTCCGCTGCGCTCCAACCACTTAGCGGACGTCCGCTGCGCTCCCGGCTGTTGAGTCCGGGGCCGGCCGTCGCAGAGCTCCGGACGTCCCCGAACCTGTCGTCTTCGACGCTTTTTTGTGGCTGTCCTCGGATCGTGCGGTTCCGCTCCAGTTCAAGCTTCTGGCCCCTCCGTAAATCAGAGGGCTTGATCAAGATGCGGGGCGGAATCCGCAGGCATCGTTGAGGAAGGACGTGATTCCTGGGGTAGGTGCCGGCGGTGGGCTGCCGCGGGAGGGGCTGGTTGGGTGGAGGTGTACAGTTCTGGGGCATGACACTGATTCCAAGCACAGGTTTCGCTCACGTCCGCCTGACCGTCACTGACATCGGACGATCCAAGGAGTTCTACGACCGCCTCTTCGGGTGGGAGGTAGCAGTGGACCAGTCTGCGCAGGCCAACGATCCCGGGGTCCGGCAGTCGGCGGAAAAGTTCTTCGGCGGCGTGGTCTACCAGACGCCTCAGGGCACCCTGTTTGGGCTGCGCCCGGTGGGTACCGAGGTCTTCAACCCTGACGTGACAGGGTTGGATCACGTGAGTTTCGCTATCGAGTCACGGTCCGCGCTCGAGTCTGCGGCAGCTGCGTTGGACACCGCCGGCATCAAACGCGGCGAGGTGACCGATCTGGCCGATGCAGGCATCGCAATCCTGTCCTTCCAGGACCCGGACGACATCAACATTGAATTGACCGCCCCGCTGCACTAAGCCGCGATGCTCCCGGCCGGTCATCGCCGGGACCTTCCGCCGCAAAGACCTCACCGCAAAATAGAACCGGAAACAGGTGCGGCCGGGTGTCGCCGTCGTGTGGCGTTGCCTTTATCCCCGGGCGTGCAGGTAAGTGTGGCGTTGTGCCTGCTGGTCAAGGGCGGGCATACGGGATGCAGCCAGTGCGTGATCCGTTGGTTATGGAGCCAGAGGCCGAGTTGGCGTTCGTATGGGTTGGTGTTTTTGTTGGGTGGGGTCCAGTGCCCGCGGCTCTATAGGTGACGAGTTGCGCGGAGCGGGTGGCCCAGCGTGCCTCGTCCCTTCTATTTAGGGGATCTCGGCCCAGCCCGGGATGCGCCCACGCGGACGAAGGAAACCCCGGACCCTTCCGTTGGCTGGGTCCGGGGTTGCCAGCGACTGACCTGAGGTCAGGCGCAGTGAGGGTGGGGCTATTCGGCGAGTTTCGCGACTGCCTGGGCCCAGAGGAAGAACTTGTTGGTGCCTAGGTCTTTGACGGTTTTGATGCCCAGAGCGGTTTGAAGCTTCTCGGCGTCGGCCTCGGAGATACCTTGCAGCGCGGACACGGGGGCTTTCGCGAGCTCATCAATGCTTTTGTCTTCGTAGGCCTTGTCGAACTTCGTACTCAAACCTGCCATGATCGATTCCTCCGATAGGTGGCGGCCGGCCAGAGCGCCGTCCGCGGCGGGTACAACAGCACCAAAGGGCACCTACGGCCATTGAACCAAAACACGCCCGGCCGGACAATCACTTTTTAGTGAAAACCCCAGGAACGGGTTGTAGCTGGGGGCGAGGCCGGAACCGCCGTTCTGCGGCTGTGTCCTTGGGCTTGGCCGAGGTCAGTCGGGTCCGGGTGTGGGCTGCTGGTCTTTGTGGGCGGGCCGCCGGCCGGTGCGTGGGCGGCCGGCCTGCCACCCTGGCATCTCGGTGTCGAGCCGGGCTTTTTTGTCGGGGCTCAGTGTTGAGGCGCGTTTGCTGATGCGTTGGGAATGGAGCCACAAACCAAGACGCTGCTCGGCGTGGTCGCTGGTTTTTTGATGTCGCGGCCAGTCATTACCCGCAGCAAGGTAGGTAACCAGCTCGGCAAATCTGGTGTTCCACCGTGACTCGTCCCGGTCCTTTTTGCTGGTGTGCTGTGTCCAGTCAGGGATCTTGGCGAGCCCATCCGCGTAGTAGGGGGAGAGGGTCCCTTCGGCTGCTTGACGGCGGCGGTCCTGGAGCCAGGATCCGAGAGCCCGTTCTTCCAGGTTTCCTGCCCCGGCGGTCGGCAGCTTGCCCGTTGCCGCGTACAGGGTGAGGATGGTTTCGAGGTTTCTGCGACCCGCGGCCGTCACCTTCGGCACCGGCCTGGCCATGCTCGCGTGGGTGGCCCTGAGGTCAGGTTCCAGTTCTGCAGCGCGGGCGAGGTGGTACCTGACCGTGGAGTACGGGGCGTGGACGAGGCCCGCGATCTTCTTCGCCGGGATGCCTTGCCGGTACATCTGCACCCACTCCGGGAACGGAGCCCGTCGAACCTTCTCCGTCACCGGCACCACCCCGTCCGTCTCCTGCGCTGTTTCGTCCCTGTCGCAGTGGACCGGGTACCAATGCCTGGGTTCTGTTGTTGTGCCCAGTGTTCCTGAACCTGCCCGGTCAGCCAAGAGCCGGCACCGGTGCCGGGGATGCGTGTTTGGTTGTCATGTGCCGCTGGTAGGGTCCGGCCATGGATGAACTGCTGATTAACCCCACCGGTACTGTCGCGGATCTGGCCGGTCGGTCCGGGTTCGACGAGAACTTCCTGACCACTCCCGTCCCGTTACCTGCTCTTCCGGGGGTGGAGACGGTCCTGCTGCCCTACACGCATTTATCCGTGCTCATGCGTGGTGATAAGCGCCTGGCTGCGGTGACGGGGCTGGGTATTGACGGGGCGAAGCTGATGGAGCTCGACCGGTCCGGGATCAACTGGCGCCTGGATCCCCGGCTGGGGGAGGAGTTCCAAACGGGGGAGCGGGTTTACGCGAGGAATGATATTGACCGTGGGCACCTGGTCCGCCGCGCTTCTGCCGTCTGGGGAGATACCCGGGCTGAAGCGGCCCAGGCGAACGAGGACACCTTCCATTACACGAACGCGGCCCCGCAGGCGGCGAAGTTCAACCAGGGCAAGGAGCTCTGGCTTGGGATGGAGTCCTACCTCCTGGACCACGCCGCGAACCATGACAGCCGGCTTCTGGTCTTCACCGGGCCGATCTTCTCCGAGGTGGATCCGGTGTACCGGGGAGTGGAGATCCCGCTGCGGTTTTTCAAAGTCGCCGCTTTCATCCACAACGACGCCCTTGCAGCCACAGGGTACGTCCTCGACCAGAGCCCGCAGCTAGGGGATCTGTCTGAGATTCCCCGCCCGGGTGCCCTCGATGAGGCCCCGCCGCTGGGACCCTACCGGACATTCCAGACACCGATCCGCGACATCGCAGCCCTGACCGGCCTGGACCTGGCCCAACTAATCGCCGCGGACCGGATGCCCATCACCACCAGCCTCCGCACCGCACCGGTCGGTTCGACCTGGCGCGAACTCACCGACCACGACGACCTGGAGCTCGAACTCGACGATTGACAGGTCTGTTCCCCCACTAGTGTGGGTGGTGAGCGGATGTTTCACTGCTCGACGGGACCCCTTGCAGCCACGCTGGAGGGGTTTTGTCGTCTCGTGCCCGATGTTCGGTGGTGGGGCTGAATCTGGGGTCGCCTGGCTTGGAGGTCGCGGGCTTCTTTGAGGAGTTGTTCAAGTTTCTCTTCAGCGGTTCTTCGCCGCTGCCCCATGGCCAGGAGTTGCTCGGGTGTTGGATGCTTATGGTCCGCTTCCCAGACGTGGTCATTGATACCTGTTCGTGGGAACGCGGAGACGCCTTTGTCGTCCATGCACGGCACGATCCCACAGACGATGTGAACTCTTCAAGACCTTCCAGGGTACTGTCACCGGATACAGGGGTGGCCGAGGCGCGGGAGACCTGTCGCTCGGCCCGAATGTCCCTGTGCGTCGGTGATGTCTGCGTCCAGGGCGTAGGTCGGCAGCCCTGTAGGGAAGATCCTTGGGTAAAGCCCTGCCTGTGATTGGCGCGGCACCTGGGTTATGTCCTGTGTAGCCGGGTGCCGAAAGGTTTGCGAGGCGCGATGTGGTCTGTCTACAGGGGTGCTGCGGTCGTAGGCTGTTGGCATCCATCGCATATAGGAGGCACCCATGCGCACCGCAGAATCTTTGACTGAACCCGAGCAACTCCACCGTTTGCTGGAAAACCTCGCGGGCCATGTGGTCAAGGGCAGGGAGTGGGCCACGCCGGGGGTGCAGGCGGCACTTCAAAGGGCGGTGGTGGGGCTGGATGCCGGTATTGAAACTGCTTCCCCTCGCCTTCAGGTGCTTTTGCGGCGTCTGGCTGACGATATGGCCGGCGGTGTGGAGACACTGACGCCGCGGGTTCAGGAGCGATTAAGGCAGGTTGGGCCGAAAACTGCCGCTGAGGTCGCGGCGCCGGCTGGGGCCAGGTGGGGCTCGTTGCTGAAGTGGGGGAGTTGGCTTGGCGCGCTGGTGGTCCTGTCCGGGGCCGGGGTGCTCATCTGGCGGTCGTTGTGGCCATCCGGGAAAGAGCCGGCATCGTCGGTGACTGTGCCAAAGGACGACGGCGCGGATGTTGATGCTGACCCTGATCTCACCGCAGGCCGGATATAGGTACAGAGACGAGGCTGCAGGGTCTCACAGTAACCTGCTACGGGGCTCCGGTTACCCTGCGAATTGTTGCGGTTTGCGGTGGTTGCGGAACTCGGAGGAAGTGCCCCGATCTGCCTTTTGAAGGCTGTGCTGAAGGCGTAGGCGTTGGTGTATCCGTCTGAGCAAGTCCAGGTGGCACGATGGTTCGATGAGTTCAACGTGGCAATCGTTCAGACATCGAGCGATGGGGGCAGGTCGCGTCGGTCAGGCTGCCAGCTTGTGCGTGGTCCTGGCCGTTGTGGCCATGGTGGGTGGCATGCTGGGCGTCGTCTTGGTGTGGGGTGACCTGGTGGTGCCAGGGTGGGTTCTTAGCGCCTCGCTGCTTGTGCTTTCGCTCGTACTCGCAGTCGTTGGTATTGGTGCGCGTCACCGTCGTAAGGCTTCCCCGGATGCGCAAGGGTCAACCCGCAGGGGTTCTCGACTGTGGGTGGGGGTCGCACTTCTGGTCGGCGTGTGCAGCGTAACCAGTGGGGTAGGCGATCTTGGTGCCACCTATACTGTCCTGCGGCCCCAGGGGCCCGGCTTCTGCCAGGCCGCAGTGAGAGAACAGTCATTCTTGTTTGCCGGCGGCGGGGAGTTGTACGCGGTGGGTTTCGGTGGCTTTGGAAGGTCTGTTAGTTCTTGGACCTCTGATGATGGCTACCGGCCGGTTGCTTCCGACACGTATGAATTCACGTGGGACAACGACGGTGCGCTTTTGCAGCTGCACGGCTCCGACCCTGTTTGGCCGGCACTGCATGACTTTGACTGCCCTTAGTGAAAGCTGAGTGCTCGGGCTTGTTATGGGCTTCAACTACCTGGGAATCTTCCGCAACTCACGGTCTCTGCCGGATCTGAACCTCTCGGCCCTGTTTTCAACCCGGGACCCCTCGTGTGGTCGGGACAAGCGGCTACTGTCTCACTGAGGTGCTGTGAACCAACCTGTCAGGACATCGCACAACGCCGGAAAACTCAACTTAGGGCCGCCCCCGGTTGCCAAGGCAGTCAGGGGCTGTTGAGCGCAGGCAAGTACTCCTGGTCCCAGCGCCTGAAATGAGCGTAGAGCGTTGTTGTGCGCAGTCTGCCTGGAAGATTAGGCTCGTGAAGGTTGAGCCGCCGGCCATAGATCTTTTTGGAGTGCCTATGGACCGCGTTTTAGACGAATTTGTTAGTTTCGATGTCTCCTCTGATGTCGTAAGGATCGTTGTCCGGGGGATCTTAAACCTTGGCTCGCGCCCTCACTTGGTCCACATTTTCCGGCGTGTCCGGAGGGCGAACCTTCGCTGCCATATCTGCGTTGATCTCTCGCATGCGGCCCTGGTGGAATCGTTCGCCTTGGCCGGGCTTCGCCACGACCTGAATCTGCTGGACGCCAGCCCGCTGTTGGGCGGATACGGTGCTGGGATATCTCTCCGGCTATCGCCTGATGCAGACAGTTTCTTCACAAGCACTCAGCTCACTGAGCCGCTGCCCCCGCTCACCCAGTACGACGACGTCCGTGAACTATTCCCCGGAGGCCGGTTCGCTGGGGAATTTCCGAGTCTCCCTGTCATGTGGATCGAGAAGCTCCACGGCCGTCCATTGAGGGAATATTCCAATGAAGAGCTGCTTGAGACCAGTGATGGGCTTTTTTCGTCACTTGACAGCCCACAACCTCATGACGGGGCGGATTTGCTGGGCCGCTATAACGATGTTGGTCTGGAAATCTCTCGTCGCCAGCACGAACCCTGACATCCATGGCATGCAGAGGACTGCTACGCCGGTAACTGCCCCAATATCACCAGCTGCGGACGTTTGAACGCCTCGTGCATCTATGGGCCGCGACAGCGCGCTGCGGTCATGGAGCTGCTTCTGCTTCCAGTACTGCTCGTTCTTCGACGAATGGTGACCGAAGCTGGAAGTCAGTTCGGCTAACTGGTCCATATGGTCGGAACTTTGGCGGTCACCAGCGATCCCTGGCTTGCGGCGGTTCGGACGTCGATGTCTTCGTTGCTGATCTGAAGATTATCGCCCCCAATAACGGTCACTTCCCTGGTTCGTGCTGCTGTGAACCAGAGTGCAGCTTCGAGGTTATCGGGGTCGTAGTGCCTGGCCCACACGGGTTCGTCATCCAGGTGCAATGAGATGAGGCCGTTGGTGGATATGTGACATTGGATACTGCCGTCACAGTGCCGCGCTTTGAGCACCATGTCTTCATAGTCAGCGTTGCACGCTGGCCTGAAGCCGCGTTCGAGCAGATCTTTGGTCAGCCAGGAACCGGGGTGGGCACGGGGTTCCTGGCTGTGGGATGGGGGTGAGGCCGACGCGAAAGCCAGAAGTGCGTAGTGCAGAGTTCCGAACGAGCCCTGGATGCCGACGGTCATGCGGGCTCCAAGGTGTCCCTTTTCTTCCGGGACTAAATCCATGAGTATCGTTCCTCCCAACCGTCGAAACTCCGATGCTGTGCGGTGACTGCCGACATCAGGTTGTGGACCCATCCTTCATGTGGCTTCTCAGAATCCGCTCTCAAATATCCGCAACTTTGCATTAATTTCCTCTGGTCATGGACGCGCCTGCCTGCCGGCCGAACGCGGCCAGGAAAGTCCCGTCGTGATGGTCCGGTTGCAGCCAGGGGCCGGTGTGGGGGAGTTCGTGTCAGAGGGCGGCCAGCAGGTCCTTCATTTCCTGGATCTCTGCTTCCTGTGAGGTGGTGATGTCCCTGCTGAGCTGGACTGCTTCGGGGTTTTTCCCGGCGGTGGTTTCGGTTTTGGCCATCGTCACGGCGCCCTCGTGATGGGCGATCATTTGGGTGAGGAAGAGCTTCGCGGCGTCGGCGCCTTGGGCGGCGGCGAGTTCCTTCATGTCGTCATCACCCATCATGCCGTCCATGCCGCCGCCCATGGCGTGACCGGAGGGCGCCATGGCCGGTTCGTTCCAGTTGGTGAGCCAGCCCGTCATTTTCTCGATTTCCGGGCCCTGGGCGGCTTTGATCTTGCTCGCCAGAGAAGTCACCTGGGCCGGGATGTCCTGTTTCTTGAGCATCATGTCGCTCATTTCCACGGCCTGTTCGTGGTGCGGGATCATCATCTGGGCGAACATGGTGTCCGCGGCGTTGTGCTCTGCAGCTGCGGCTGGGGAGCTGCTGGGCATCATTGACGAGCCGTGGTCCATGCCGTGCATGGAGTCCTTTGGGCTGGTGGAGCTGCTGGGCGTGACGGTCGGTCCTGCGGAGCCGGTTGAGCATCCGGCAAGGGCGACCGTTGCGGCGAGGGCAGCGGCGGAAAGGGTCAGAAGTTTCGTGTTCATGGAAAATCGGTCCTTCGGAGAATTGGTGGCGGCGCAGTGCGCCGCCGGGAGAGTGCGCATCAGCGATGCACCTGAGGCCCTGTTCAGGGTCCATCAGGTCAGGAGGTAGGTGCGCCGGAACGTATTGGTCCGGCGGTGCCTGGTTTTATGTCCTGCTGATGGACAACTCACCCGGTGAAGGAGTACTGGGAACGTGCTGGCAGTCCCCACGGACTGTACTGGCCGTCCCTGTCGGGGCCAGGGCACCGAAGAGAGTATTGCCTGGAGCCGGCGGAGCCAGGGAGATGGTTTTTACCGACGGAATGCAGGACCCTGCCATCGTGTGAGCGGCGGTGCCGCAGCAGGTGGAGGAGCACATCTGTGCAGATGCGCCGGCCGTCTCTTTGATGTTGGCTGCGTCCCGATCACCGGTCACCTGGTGGGCAGCGGTCGTTCCGGACTCCGGGTGGACATGGTGGTTATCGGCGGCCGCCGAGCCTGCCGGGCCCGCACCGATGGCGGTCGCGACGGCGCCTGTGGAATGCCCGCTATGGGTTCCGTTCACCACGTGCATTCCGAAGATCCCGGCAATGATGGCCAGCAGGCCGATCAGTAGACCTGCCCGGCTAAGGAACGCCGCGGCGGGATTCTGGTAAGAGTCGGTCATGACGTTCCTCCTTCCCTGCGGCTGGGATCGTTCAGGGCCATCGGCAGTCGGTAGTGGGCGGGCGGGGCTGGTCAGGATTCCGGGTCAGGGATTCCTGCTCAGGCGGGCCGGCCGAGAGGGGTCAACAGGCCCGGTGCAGCCTGCACAGTCTCTGGATCCGGTGGTTGCGGAACACTCTACTTCGACGCCGAATTGCCCAGGTCAGTCAGGGCCTTCCGGAGGCGGGTGCCGGCGTCGTCGGCTACTTCCTTGACCGATGGGGCGTCGCTGAGCTGGACCATGGTCTGGGGGTCGATGGCTTCCACCGTCGTCACGCCTGCATCCTTGGTCCGGCGCACCACGACATTGCACGGCAGCAAAGCCCCGATTTCGGGTTCGGCGGCGAGGGCGCGGCTGGCCAGTGCCGGGTTGCAGGCACCGAGGATAACGTAGTCGCCGACGGCGTCAGCCGCCTCAGCACCAAGCTTGGTTTCAAAAGTGGAGCGGATATTGATTTCCGTGAGGATTCCGAATCCCTGGGCTGATAAGGCATCCCGGGTGCGGTCCAGAGTTTCGGCCCACGGAAGGTCAACGGTGGTGGTGAGTGTGTACGTCATGATTCTCCTTTTGGCTGCTCAACAGCTGGTCGGATCAGGCGAGTGAAAGGAAGAGCTTCTCAAGCTCCTTCTTATCCATCGTTGCGTCTTTCTGCACGATGCACTGCTCAAGGCCCGTGGCGATAATGGCGAACCCGGCACGGTCCAGCGCCTTCGATACGGCGGCAAGCTGGGTGACGACGTCCTTGCAGTCACGGCCTTCTTCAAGCATGCGGGTAACAGCGGACAGCTGACCCTGGGCCCGCTTGAGGCGGTTGATCACAGGGGTCAGTTCTGAGGGGTTGAGTTCCACGGGTTTCTCCAACTATCGACGACTTCGCTCAATCATATACCCCCTAGGGTGTTTTGACTTACCCCGGGGGGTATCTGTAATACTCGGTGGGGTATCCACCCGACCCCTTCCGAGAGGCCAACCATGACTTCCCCTTCCACGGCGCCGTCCGTTACCGCACTCGCCCCTGAGACCCTCCGGTCCTGGTTCACAGAGCACCAGGACCTTGTGGTCATCGATGTCCGCTCCGCCGCCGAATTCGAGTCCATGCACATCCGCGGCTCCTACAGCGTGCCGCTGCCGCTTCTCTCAGAGCACACCGACGAGCTCGCCGCCCGCCTGGGCTCCCGCGTGGTCCTGGTCTGCCAATCCGGGGCGCGTGCCGAGCAGGCCCGCCAGCGCCTTGCTAAGGCCGGAATCGACACCGCCTACGTCCTGACCGGTGGCGCACCAGGTTTCGCCGCCGCCGGCGGTGACGTGGTCAAGGGCAAGGACCGCTGGGACCTTGAGCGGCAGGTCCGCCTGGTGGCCGGGTCCCTCGTGGTCCTGGGCCTGGCCGGCGGCAGGTTCGTCTCCCCGAAGATCCGGACCCTCGCCGGGGTCATCGGGACCGGCCTGACGTTCTCGGCCGCGACCAACACCTGCGCCATGGGCCAGGCCCTCTCTGCCATGCCGTGGAACAGGGCCGCGAAGGAACCCACCCGCGAAAGCGCCATCCTGCAGCTTCCCCTGCAGGGCGTTGAGGACGCCGCGGCATGATTCCAGCCCTGGCTCTGGGGCTCGTCGTCGGCATTGTCCTCGGTGTTGTGGGTGGCGGCGGGTCCATCATCGCCGTCCCGGCCCTGGTGTACGGGGTGGGCATGACTCCGGCGCAGGCGATTCCCACGTCGCTGCTGGTGGTGGGCGTATCTTCGCTTGCCGCGCTGCTGCCCAGGGTCCGGGAGGGACTGAACTGGCCTGTGATCGCACTGGTCGGGGCTGCCGGGATTCCGGCAGCCTGGGCCGGCGCGGCCGTGGGCAAACTGCTGGATCCGAACATCCTGATGCTGGCCTTCGCCGTGATCATGGTGGCCGCGGGCATCAGGATGCTGATGAAGACCCGCGAAACTGAGGGGTCCTGCAGTACGGGGCCGCACCGGGCGTTCCGGTCCTGCGCACCCAAGGCCGTCGGCGTGGGCCTGCTCGTGGGGTTCCTCACCGGACTGCTCGGCGTAGGGGGCGGCTTCCTCATCACCCCGGCACTGACCATCTTCCTGGGCCTGCGCATGAAACAGGCCGTGGGAACTTCGCTGGCCATCATCGTCATCAACTCCGCAGCCGGGTTCAGCGCACACGCTGCCGGCTACACCATCGACTGGGCCACCACCCTGGCCTTCGCCATCCCGGCCATCGTGGGATCAGTAGTTGCCGCCCGGTTTGCCCGCCACCTGAAAGACAAACACATCCGTATCTCGTTCGCGGTACTCATCTTCGCCGTCGCGGCGTGGGTCACCGCCGGCGCGGTCACCGCCTGACCCATCCATAGAGGAGAACACCGTGGGACTTTTCGATTCCCTCAAGAAGGCCTTCAGCAAGCCCTACAAGACCATCTCCGTAGCCCAGGCCAAGGACCTCCTGGGATCCGGGGCTACGCTCATCGACGTCAGGTCAGCCCAGGAATGGCGGACCGGCCGGGCGCCCCAGGCCAAACACGTCCCCCTGGACCAGCTGCAGGCCAGCACCGCCGGCCTCCAAAAAACCCGTCCCGTGATCGCCGTCTGCGCCTCCGGCGTCCGCTCGGCCTCAGCCGCCAGGCTCCTCGCCGCCAACGGATACGACGCCTACTCAGTGCGCGGCGGCATGGCCGCCTGGCGCCAGGCCGGCGAACCCGTCCGCTAGAAAAGCACCGCCGTTACAAACCGCCCAAAACCACCACTTTGAAGGAGAACCCCATGGCTGAAATCACCATCACCGAAGCCGAACAGCGCCGCTCCACCGCCCGGATCCTTGACGTCCGCGAGGACTTCGAGGCCGCCGAAGGCATGATCCCCGGCGCCCTCCACATCCCCATGGGCCAGCTGCAGGACCGCCTCTCCGAACTGGACCCGGCCGTGCCCGTCATCGCCGTCTGCCGCAGCGGCAACCGCAGCGCCGCCGTCGCCGACGCCCTCAACGGAGCCGGCTACACCGCGGACACCATGGCCGGCGGCATGACCGCCTGGACCCGCGCCGGCCTCCCCACCACCTAAACTTCACCGCCTTGCCGACACACCCCAAGACCACCCCCGAAAGGAACGAAAGACGATGGCAACCATCGACCTCACCGAACAAAGCTTCGCCGGAACCCTGGAGAGCAACGGGATCGTCTTCGTTGACTTCTGGGCAGCCTGGTGCGGCCCCTGCCGCCAGTTCGCCCCCACCTACGCCGCCGCGGCAGAACGCCACCCGGACATCACCTTCGCCAAGGTCGACACCGAAGCCGAACAGACCCTCGCCGCAGCAGCGAACATCACCTCCATCCCCACCCTGATGGCCTTCAAAGATAAAACCTTGGTCTTCTCCCAGCCCGGTGCCCTCAACGCCACCGGCCTCGACGACGTAATCCAGGCCGTCAAAAACCTGGACGTCGGAAAACTCCGGGCTGACGCAGCCGGCCAACAGTCCTAGTACACGCACCATTAGCCCGGTGCACAACCCTCATTGCTAGATACCCCCCGGGGTATTACACTTGAACTAATCCCCCCAGAAAACCTCTCCATGAAGGAGCGCACCAGATGCTTATCGAGCGCATTTACGATGAAGACCTCGCCCAGGCCAGCTACCTGATCGGTTGCCAGGCCAACGGCACCGCCGTTGTTGTCGACGGCCGCCGCGACATCGCGGTGTACCAGGACCTGGCTGAGAAGAACGGCATGAAGATCGTGGCCGTCACCGAAACCCACATCCACGCGGACTACCTCTCCGGCACGCGTGAACTCGCCGCCGCCACCGGAGCGAAAATCTACGTCTCCGGCGAAGGCGGACCGGACTGGCAGTACGAATTCGACGGCGAACGCCTCTACGACGGCGACAAGATCACCATCGGCAACATCAGCCTCCAGGCCGTGCACACCCCGGGCCACACCCCCGAGCACCTGTCCTTCCTGGTCACCGACGGCGCTTTCAGCGACCAGCCCGGTTACCTGCTCTCCGGTGACTTCGTCTTCTCCGGCGACCTGGGCCGGCCAGACCTGCTGGATGAGGCAGCCGGCGGCGTGGACACCCGCTTCGAAGGCGCCAAGCAGCTCTTCGCAAGCCTGCGGGACAAGTTCCTGACCCTGCCGGACTACGTCCAGGTCCACCCGGCGCATGGTGCCGGCAGCGCCTGCGGCAAGGCCCTGGGCGCCATCCCGTCCTCCACTGTCGGTTACGAGCGGCTCTACTCCTGGTGGGGTCCCTACCTCGCCGCGAACGATGAGCAGGGCTTCATCGATGAACTGCTTGACGGCCAGCCCGACGCCCACGCCTACTTCGGCCGTATGAAGCGCGAAAACCGTGAGGGCCCCGCCGTCATGGGCGACCGCGCCCCGCTGCCCGAGCTCTCCACCGGGATCGTTGCCGCGGGCCTGGCAGCAGACACCCTGACCTTCATCGACACCCGCCCCAACAGCGAGGTCCACGAAGGCACCGTAGCCCGTTCCCTCAACGTTCCCGCGGGCAAGTCCGTGGCCAGCTACGGTGCCTGGGTGGTCAACCCGGAAACGGACAAGAACCCGCTCGTCCTTTTGGCCCAGGACCAGGATCAGGCCATGGACATGTGGGACCACCTGGTACGGGTCGGCATCGACAACGTCGCCGGTTACCTCACCGGCATCGACGGGCTGCCCGCCTTCACGCCCAAGCTGATCCAGCCCGAGGAACTCGAGGGTTTCGAGACCGCCATGATCCTGGATGTCCGGAACAAGACCGAACACACCGCCGGACACGTCCCGGGCTCGTACCAGCTCAGCGGTGGCCGCCTCCTGTGGCACCTCGATGAGCTCCCTGCTGGCGGCACCATCGTGTCGTACTGCCAGTCCGGTGTGCGGAACTCGGTGGCGGCCAGCGCCCTGCGCCGGGCCGGGTACGACGTCGTCGAACTCGACGGCAGCTACGCCGCCTGGGACGCCTTGCAGCAGACCCGACAGAACGCCGTCACAGCGAAGTAAACCCTTAAGACCGCCCGGGCAGGATCCCCCTCCTGCCCGGGCAGCTTTATGCCTCAGCACGAAAGCGAGCACCCCGAAATGGCCAGAACTTGGGCGACAAACAACGCCGATTCGCGTGTCGTGCTGGGCCTGCGGCAGAACCTGGCGCAGTTCATGCTGTTGGTGGCAGTCAACGCCCTGGTGGGCGGGACGCTGGGCCAGGAGCGCACCGTGCTTCCGCTGCTGGCAGGGCAGGTTTTCCACCTGGACCTGTACACGAGCGCGTTGACTTACATCCTCGCCTTCGGCCTGTCCAAGGCCGCGATGAACTACTTCGCGGGAACGCTCTCTGACCGGTACGGGCGCAAACCCGTCCTCATCACGGGCTGGCTGGTAGCGATCCCCGTCCCGCTCATGCTCATCTTCGGTCCGTCATGGGAATGGATCGTAGCGGCGAACGTATTCCTCGGTGTCAGCCAAGGCCTGACCTGGTCCACCGCCGTGATCATGAAAATGGACCTGACCGGCCCGCAACAGCGCGGCCTCGCCATGGGCCTGAACGAAGCAGCCGGCTACCTCGGCGTCGCCGTCACCGCCCTGGCCACCGGCTACATCGCCTCCACCTACGGTCTCCGGCCCGGCCCGTTCCTGCTCGGAGCCGCCTACATCGCCCTCGGGCTAGGCCTATCGGTCCTGACTGTGCGCGAGACCCACCACCACGCCAAGACGGAAGCCTCCCAGCACGTAAGTGCACACAGGAGTGCAGAGGCCGGCCTCACCACCGGCCAGGTCTTCACCCTCACCAGCTTCAAAGACCGCTCACTCTCCGCAGCAAGCCAGGCAGGACTGGTGAACAACCTCAATGACGGCCTAGCCTGGGGCCTCTTCCCGGTCCTCTTCGTCAGCTCCGGACTAAACATCAGCCAGGTAGGCATCCTGGCCGCCGCCTACCCCGCAGTCTGGGGA
This sequence comes from Arthrobacter sp. ZBG10, assembly GCF_001238605.1. Classification (NCBI taxonomy): domain Bacteria; kingdom Bacillati; phylum Actinomycetota; class Actinomycetes; order Micrococcales; family Micrococcaceae; genus Arthrobacter; species Arthrobacter sp. ZBG10. Next base: position 30,815 of record NZ_LFQH01000056.1, read on the forward strand.
GCCGCGCAGCTCCTCACCGGGGCTGCTTCAGACCGTTGGGGCCGCAAATGGCTCATCGTGGCCGGCATGATCGTCCAAGCCGCGGGACTCGCCATAGTCGCAGCCTCCCACAGCTTCAGCCCCTGGCTCATCGCCGCAGCCCTCCTCGGTCTCGGAACGGCCATGGTCTACCCCGCCCTCCTGGCCGCAATCGGAGACGTCGCCCACCCCACCTGGCGGGCCCGCTCCGTCGGGGTCTACCGGCTCTGGCGTGACGGTGGCTTCGCCCTTGGGGCGCTCCTGTCCGGACTGCTCGCGGACCTGTACGGGATTCCCACAGCCATCGCCACCATCGCCGGAATCACCGCTGCGTCCGGTCTTATTGTTGCGGTGCGGATGAGGAGCGGAGACCACCGACGTCCCGGTCAGGTGCGTTAGGTTCCGCTCCATACTGATGCCGAGCCGGAGTGTCCCGTCACCACGGACTCGTAGATCAGGAAAAGTCCCGCCAGTACTCCGAGTACTGACGTGGCGGGGACAAGCCAACGGGTGCTCAGTGCTTGTACGGCGCCTCGCAGGACCGTCCACCGGCTCAGCATGGACGGGAATGCGGCGAGCACCTGTGCGGCTACGACGACCAGGAAAATGACCGTCACGATCCTGAAGAAGCCGCCCTGCTCGGCATGTTCCTTGATCAGTTCTGACGTTGGCCGGACATCTTCCAGCTGTTCCCCTGCCTCGGCGGTCAGGATGGACAGCGGCACCATCAACAGGGCCAGTACCCCCAACGGCCAGGCCAGATAGGCCCGGCTACGCCGCCACACCGCGAAAACCACCGCCATGACACCTGCCATCGGCGCAAGGACAACAACGGCATGGATCAAGAGGATGTGGGCCGGAAGGCCGCCGATCTCCATCAAAGACGCTCCTAAAAAGTAGGGTGCAATGGCGGGTTGGCTGATCGCGAGGGCGAATGCAGCGAAGTCAGGCGATCCCGGTGGTGCCCAGCAGCAGGCCAACACCGTAAGTGAAGGCCATCGCGAGGGCCCCGCCGATAACCAGCCGCAGGGTTGCCTTCCGCTTGGAGCTGCCGCCAATGTTCGCACTGACCGACCCGGTGATGGCCAGGGCGATCACCACGGCCACGAACGTCAGCGGAATCCGAACCTCGGCGGGAGGAAGAAGGATCGCCAGCAGCGGCAGCACCGCACCAACGGTGAAGGCGATCGCGGAAGCAAGCGCTGCGTGCCAGGCACTGGCCACTTCTCCCTCGTCAATTTTCAGTTCAGCTTCGAGGTGCGCGCCCAGGGCATCATGCTCCGTGAGTTCGCGGGCCACCGTCCGGGCAGTCTCGACCGAGAGGCCTTTGGCCCGGTAAATCCCGGCGAGCTCTTCAAGCTCGCCGTCGGGGTCGTCCCGGAGTTCCCGGCGTTCCTTTTCGATCAGGGCGCGCTGGCTGTCACTCTGGCTGCTGACCGAAACATACTCGCCCAGCGCCATGGAAACTGCACCACCTACCACTGCTGCGGCACCGGCCACCAGAATGGGGGTGACGTCATTGGTCACACCGGCAACCCCCACCACGGTTGCAGCGACGGAGACGATCCCATCATTTGCGCCGAGGACACCGGCCCGCAGCCAGTTCAGCCGGGCGGCAATGCTCTCGTCGTGGGGCTCATTCGGATGCTGCTTCAGCAACTCAGACATGAGGGAAAGTAAAACACGAACCCGTCACCCACACCACGCAGGTTTGCATACCCTGCCCACTCGGTAACTTCCGAAAAACTGCTTCCAGGCTGGGCTAGTTACCGAACCCTCCAGGAAGCTCGGTTCACTCTCCCATCTCACGACATATAGCGCCGCCAAAATGCCGCCACCTAACGCAAACATCCACACCTTCCGTGCTTTCGCGCGGGATCACGGGTGGGGGAGTAGTTGGCCGGCTGACTGTCTTAGTTCCTTGGTAATGAGACGGCTTGGTGGGATGACGCGTTCCTTCGGCGTTTACCCGGCTAAGGGCGGGTCGGACCGAAGCCTGAGGGCTATCCATAGGCCGCATCGCCGACAAATGTAGGTCTGTGTCGTGCCGAGGGCGTGGAGTTTCCTGCGGCTCATGGTTCTACCGCAACAGGTGCAGGTGTGTTGGCTGTCAGAGGCCATGGTTCCTGAGCGCCTCGATTAGCTGATCCAGGGTTGGCAGTCCGGAGAGGCCATGGGGTGTTTGATAGACCCGGCAGGCGAGTTCATCAGCCGCAGCCCCGCCAGGGAATATGTCGGCCCCGTTGATGGTGATGGTCGGTGAGCCGGCAAATCCGCTGCCCGCGATGTCCGAGGGCGTGGTCAGTAGCCGCATGTCCACCTTGACTTCGCTCCGTCCCAGGAGGACCAGCGCTTCGTTCAGGCGTTCGTGTGCTCGGTTCGAGTTGGGGCATCCATCGATGTGCAGAAGTTCGAGTCTCATGATTTCATTCTCCTAATCTTGGGGCAGTTGTTCTGCTTCGTTGAGCGGTTCCTTGCTGCCTTCCAGAACGGACAAACCCGGCGTTCCAGGCCGGGGCAGCCTTGCAGCCGGGCCTCCAGCGCGTTCCAGTCCACCACATCACGCAGCGTCAGCTGATCCACGAACCAGATTCTCTTCTGATGCTTCCTCAGTGGGTAGCCCATATTGCCCTGATCATCAGGTGCAGGCGTCGGCCGTGGTCACTGGCTAGCGGCAGGGGCCTGGAACACTTCACCGCCGTCGTGGGATACAACGAGCCCTTCAGTGGTGGCAGCCCAGATCGATGGTTTTGCGTCTGGTCTTTTTACGGCGGTGATCGCTTGAATTTGCCCGTCGATGTGGCCTGACTGGGTCCAGGTGCTTCCGGCGTCTGATGAGTACTGGACCGAACCGTCGGGTTCGATGCCGACGACTTCGCTGCCGCTGGCGAACGCAACGAATCGGATGACGGGGGCTGTAGTAATCAATTTCCAGGTTTTCCCGCCGTCGGTAGAGCGCTGTAACCCATCTTCGGTAGTGGCCAGAACAGTGTCGGTTTCCGGGTTTCCGGCGAGAACGGCTGGCACAAATCCGGCAGTGGCCGCGGACCAGGTTTTCCCGTCCGGGCTGGTCAGCAGTGACCCGTCGTAGGCGACGATTCCGGACCTGCCTGCGGCGAGGGCGTGGAAGTCCGATTCGCCTTGGCGGGAGAGCTGCTGCCAGGTCTTTCCGCCGTCCACAGATCGGATCAGGCCCATGGGGTTGGGTAGATCTGAGCCGGGGCCCGGGTGCCCGGAAGCATAGAACACGCCCTCGTCAGCTGCTGCCGTGAAGCCCATCAGGTCTTTGGTGTCACCTATTTTGGTGGCCGGAGACTTGGCGACGTCAAAAAGACCATCGTGGGTAGCCAACAGGACCCGGTCTGTTTCGGGATTCACGCTCAGGCCGTGGACGTGCGAGCTGGGCAGGCCGGCCGCGGCAGTAGTGGGTGTGGTGGCGGTTGGTGTGCCGGAGGTACAAGCGGACAGGGTGAGCAGGAGGGCGGTCGCCGCGGAGAGTCCAGCGGCGGAACGTCCTCGGTTCAACAGGTGCAGGGACACGGAGAACTCCAAAGGTGGTCCGGGAAATGTGTGGGGGTGCCGGCCCCAGGGGTGGGGCCGGCACCGTGCTGGTGTGCTGGCTACAGGGTGGCCAGCAGGTCCTTCATTTCCTGGATTTCGGCTTCCTGGGAGCTGACGATGTCCTTGCTGAGTTGGACAGCGTCAGCGTTCTCACCATCGGTGGTTTCGGTCTTGGCCATCATGACGGCGCCTTCATGGTGGGCGATCATCTGGGTCAGGAACAGCTTCGCGGCCTCCCCGCCTTGAGCGGTCTCAAGCTTTGCCATGTCGTCATCGCCCATCATGCCCTCCATGCTGTGAGCCGAGGGCATGTCGGTGGGCATCTGGGTGGGCTGTCCCCAGCTTGTCAGCCAGCCGGTCATCTTCTCGATCTCCGGCCCCTGGGCTGCTTTGATCTTGGTGGCCAGGTCGGTCACCGCGGAAGGAATACCTTCCTTCTTGAGCATGATGTCGCTCATGGCCACGGCCTGGGCGTGGTGAGGGATCATCATCTGGGCGAACATCGTGTCGGCATCATTGAACCCTGCCGCGGCTGATGTTGTCGGGCCGGAAGGTGATGGCATTGCCGAACCGCCGTGGTTCATGCCGGGCATGCTGGTTGCCGAACTTCCGGCATCAGAGCCGGCGGAGCAGCCGGCGAGGGCGATGGCTGCGGCGATGGCGGCAGCGGAAATGGTCAGGGTCTTTTTCATGGAAATCAGTGTCCTCAAAAGTATCAGCGGCGCATGGGCGCGCCTTTGGACTGCATGTGGTGACGGCCCCGTAGGGCTCGTCTTATGCGTTCGGAAGTGGCTGGACGGTGGGCCGGGCAGGGCACGGCGGGCGTCAGTGCTGGTTTACGTCCGGCTGATACAGAGCTCACCGGGTGAGGGGCTGTCCGGCGAGTAGGAGTAGTTGATGGGCGCTGCAGCAGCCAGCCCGAAGTCCGGAAGCGCGTAGGGCGCTGTTCCGGGAGCAGGGGCGGTCAGTGTTGTGTTTCCCGGGGCCAGCACGCAGGCATTACCCCCGGCAGACATCTCCGGGCAGGAACCTGAAGTGGCGCAGGAAGACGACGACCCAGTGACTGCCTGGGTGACGGTCAGTCCGTTCGGTGACGCGCCCATTTCATGGGAGTGGCTGGAGGGAAGGCTTTCCAAGTGCACCGTGGGGCCGGCTGCTGCCGGCATGGTGTGCGCGGCGCCCACGTGGTGCGCCCCGGTCATGATGTGCATGCCGAAAATACCGGCAATGATGGCAAGGGCCGCCGTCAGGAAGCCTGCACGAAGGAGGAACGTGGTGAGGGGAGCACGGGATGGTGCGATCACAACGGTTCCTCCCTTCCGTGCAGGTTGTTCAGGGTCTTGAGCCTACCGGCAGTAGTTTTTCCTGCCGGTCATAGCCTCTTGTTCAACGCACCTGGGAGGGATTGAGTTTCACCCTCCGCAGCAGCTGGGCGTTCAGGGCCACCACAATCGTGGACACCGACATCAGTACAGCCCCGGCTGCCGGGGACAGCACGACCCCGGCGAAGGCCAGGACACCGGCTGCCAACGGCACGGACAGGACGTTGTAGCCGGTGGCCCAGATGAGGTTCTGCCACATTTTCCGGTAGCTGGCCCGGGACAGATCCACCATCGACAGCACGGCCCGGGGATCGTTGCCGGCCAGCACTACTCCGGCGGATTCCATGGCCACATCCGTGCCGGCGCCGATCGCGATGCCGACTTCGGCGCGGGCCAGTGCCGGGGAGTCGTTCACCCCATCGCCGACCATCGCGACCTTCAGGCCGCGGGCCTGGAGCTCGGCGACTTTCTTGTCCTTGTCAGCGGGCAGGACTTCGGCGAACACTTCATCAATACGCAGGTCTTCGGCCACTGCCTGGGCGACCTGGCGGGCGTCGCCGGTGATCATGGCGACCTTCACGCCGCGGTTCTGCAACGCTGCGACGGCCTGACGGGATTCGGGGCGGATGCTGTCCTCCAGGCTGACCGCCCCGAGAATCCGGTGTCCGTCGATGACGTGCAGTACTGCTGCTCCGCGGCTCATCCAGGCGCTGGTGGATTCGGCCAGGTCTGCCGGTTCGGTGGCGCCGAGTTCGCGCAGCAGCGCCGGGCCGCCGACATGGACGGTACGGCCAGCCACGGTGGCGCGCACGCCCCGCCCGGTCAGCGAACTGAAGTCAGCAGTTTGGGGGATGCTCAGGTTCCGTTCCCTGGCCGCCCGGACGATGGCTCGCGCCACGGGGTGCTCGCTGTCGGACTCCACGGCGGCGGCAAGGGCCAACAGCGCATCAGCGTTCTGACCGGGGACGGCCGCGATGTCTTTCAGGTCCGGCTCGCCGGTGGTGAGAGTGCCGGTCTTATCGAACAGGACGACGTCGATGGTGCGCATCCGTTCGAGCGCCATCCGGTTCTTGATCAGCACCCCGGCGCGGGCTGCCTGTTCGGTGGAGATGGCGATGACCAGTGGGATGGCCAGGCCCAGGGCGTGCGGGCAGGCGATCACCAGGACGGTGACGGTGCGGGTGACCGCTTCCGGGACGCTGCCGAGCAGCGTCCAGATGATGAACGTGATGACGCCTGCGCCGGCGGCGAAGTAGAACAGGAAGGCCGCGGCCCGGTCCGCGAGGGCCTGGGCCTTGGAGGAGGATGCCTGCGCTTCGGCAACAAGCCGTTGGATGCCCGCCAGTGCAGTGTTGTCCCCGATGGCTGTGACCTGGACCCTGACGCTGTTATCCGTAGCGACGGTTCCCGCCACGACAGCGTCTCCCGGTCCCCGGGGGACCGTTTTGGATTCACCGGTGATCATCGACTCGTCGAATTCGGCTTGCCCGTCAACTACTTTGCCGTCGGCGGGCATCCGGGCGCCGGAGCGGACCAGGACGGTGTCGCCTTCCCGGAGTTCCGAGACCGGGACGGTTTCGGTGCCGACGTCAGTGACCCGCTCGGCCTCGTCCGGCAGCAGCGCGGCGAGGGCATCAAGTGCGCCCTGCGCCGAGCCGAGGGCGCGCATTTCGATCCAGTGGCCCAGCAGCATGATCGCCACCAGCAGGGCCAGTTCCCACCAGAAGTCCAGATCGAACCCGCCAATGCCAAGGCTGGTGACCCAGGACGCGGCGAACGCGACCGTGATGGCCATCGCAATCAGCAGCATCATGCCTGGCCGGCGGCTCTTCAGCTCCTGCCATCCGCCCTTCAGGAACGGCAGCCCGCCATAGAAAAAGATCACGGTGCCGAGGGCGGACGGGATCCAGGCGGACCCGGGAAATACCGGCGCCATGTAGCCCAGGATGTGCCCGATCATCGGGCTGAAATAGACGACCGGGACGGACAGGGCCAGGGTAAGCCAAAACCTGTTCTTGAACATTGCCGTGCTGTGCCCGGCGTGCTGGCCATGGGTGTGGACGGCGTGATCATCCTGGCCGCCATGGACCTCGTGGTGGCCGTGGCTGTGCTCGGTAAGCGCGACGGCGGTGGCCGATGAAGGGGAAACGCTGTTGGACTCGGTGACGGGCGCGTGCCCGGCGTGGTGGCCTGCGGGGCCGTCGCCGTGGTGCTTGGTGTGGTCTTCCATGGTTCCTCCTTAAAGAGGAGACTCCACACTACTCCCCGGCAGACTCGCTGCCAGGGGAGGCTGGAGAGGTCAGTTGCTGATGAGTGTGTAGCCGGCGGAGGTAACAGCCTCACGCACAGCGGAACTGTCGGCTGCGCCGCCGACAATTAACCGGGAACGGCCGCCCGGAACGAGGTCAACAGAGGCGAACTCCACACCCTCAAGGGCGGAGACGGCCTTCTCGACGGTCTGCACACAATGCCCACAGGTCAGACCCTCCACAGCGAATTCGCCAGCACTTACGCCGGTGGTCTTGGAGGATACCGAAGAGGCTTCCGTTGAGCAGCAGCTGCAACCTCCAGCGGCTGAAGCGAGGGGCAGCTCGGTACGGTTTTCAGTTTCACACATGTCAGTTTCCATTCCTTGAAGATGAAGGATCGATGGGCGCTGGGATTGAACGGCTGTGAAAGACGGTGCGGGCACCGGCCGGGACATACCACTTCACTGACAACACCCTCAATATACCCCCCAGGGGTATATTGAGCAAGTGCCAATGAGAACGTGCGGCGCAGGAATCTTTGTCGGCAATGGACAAGTCCTCAGCTCCGGCCTGAACGGCAAGAACGAACCGCCGTCCACCCCCTGACCTAGCGCTCGAACACTGGCCAACGGGCCTGTCAATCTGGATGAGGAACGCGGGCTCTCTGGTCATCGTGAGTTGTACCAGTACCTGAAGGCGGGCAACGAAGTGGCCGGCCGATGAGTCGCCTATCTTCTGCTACATACTGATGTCGTTGGCCGCTATCCAACAACACAGAAGAAGGGAGTGCGTGGGTCCATGCCCACGTACTCCCTTCGCTGTGATTCGTTACAGGATTTTGTGGAGGGTGCGGGTAACGACGCCGAGGACTTGCAGGTTCGTGTCGTCTGAGATTTCAGTGGGTGGCGTATCGGGGTTTGAGGCTTCGAGCCAGGAGCGGTCGTTGGTTTGGCGGAGTCGGCGGATGAGGGTTTCGCCGCCGTCGACGGTGGCGGCCACGACGGAGCCGTGGTGTGGTGTGCCGGTGCGGTCGATCAGGATTTCATCTCCGGCGCAGATCGCGTCAAGGTTCATGGCGTTATCGCGGACTCTCATCAGGACGGTGCTGGCCGGGTTGGGTATCAGGGCTTTGTTCAGATCGATCCGTCCGGAGAAATAGTCCTGTGCGGGGGAGGGGAACCCTGTGGGCAGGAGGGATTCTGGGACCGGAGTGAACTCAGGGTTTTCCGTGGAGGTCATGTCAGTTCGTGCGGATCACGATGAGCCGGTGTCCCTCCGGGACCCGTTCGCGCAGTGTTGAGAGGGCCGCGTCATACGTGTCGCCGGCGGCTGTGACGTGATCGTGGGACCCGTCCGGAGCTTCAATGGTGCCTGTTAATTCCACGTCCTCACCTTAGCTTCGTGGCTGGTTTCTTTGATGCGCCAAATCGCTCCAAAGCGTGCAGGAGCGGGGGAGTGGAGTGATGGAGCAGGTCCACCGGGCGCCGGCCTTCCAGGTCCGGGCACGGGGTAGCCATCCAGGCGCTGAAGTAGTTGTGCGCGATCCGCAGCTCCATCGCCCTGGCAAACAGGGCCAGAACTGCCGGCTTCACTTCCAGGGTGTCAGTGAACTGGTAGCCAGGACACAAAGTTTCTTCCCCGAGGAAGATCCTCACGAGCTGACGCATGACGGGTTCGGGATCCGCGTGCATCGAGGCGAGCCGGACCCGTACCTGGGCGAGGGTGGGAAGGCCGTACTCCGTACGGATGCCCTCCCATACCGCCGGCGGGATCGTCTCCCCATATACGAGCCCCTGGGCTGTGGCGGGGTTAGGTGGCGTCATCGATGGAGGTCAGGATCCAGTGATCGGTCATCGCCGGCTGTCGCAGCTGCATGGTCCGCAGCGGGGAAGCCGAATTGATCCTGACCTGGACCTGCCAGATGGTCGTGTCAACCACGGCCGCCCCGACCGGGACGCGGGCTTGGGTTTCCCACCACGATTCACGCTCGAACCAGCGGACCGGGTCCGCGGCCACGGCCCAGATATGCCCGTCGTACCTGACGGCCAAAGGGGTGCCGTCGAGGGTGAAGCGGACGTCCACCGCGGCCGCGAGGGGGGCTTCAGTCTGTACTGCTGTCACGTTGTGTTCTCTCTCCCAAAGTTCGTTCAAGTGTGGTGGTGCGGGTGACGGCCGAGGCCCACACCCATGTCGAGCGGCGCAGCGGCCCGTCCTGCCAGGACACCTGCACGGCTTTCTGTGTCCACGTGTGCGCAAGGCCCTCGATGAGCTCGGAGCAGTCCTGGAACCGGATCCAGGCTTTGACCGGGATCCCATGCACATCGACCTGCATCGGGGCGTTGTCCAGGTCAAGTTCTTCCGGGGTCAGCCCGATCGGGCCGGCCCGCCGGGCGTACCGGGCCTGCAGCCGCTTGAGCTGGTCACGGTCCATACCACACCTTTAGAACACTTCAACTAACGACACTCTTAACTATACGAAGATAGCTTCGAATAAATCTTACTGGTTCATCATGCACCCAGGCACCGACAACCACCACCCACGGGGGCCGGCCATTCCCTGGGGAAGCGCGGGCCGGTTCAGGCAGGCTCGCTGGTGCTCGCCCTGGTTGCGGTGCAACCAGGTGAACGGGCGTCCGCTGGCGCGGCCGGCTGTTGGGTGCTGCCGGTCCGTCGCAGAGCTCCTGCCCGTCATCACCTTTGTTCACGTCTTCGACGATGCTCCTATAGGCGTCAAATTGCTGCGGAAGTCTTGAGCTGCAGGTGGCGTGGGAAGCGGTAGTAGGGGAAGATGCCACGTTTACCTTCCTTCCGGACATGTACAGGATGAACACGCGCCGCGTGAACTAAGTTGGTTTGGGGGAATCGTGGAAATTGATAAGGACGAACAGCTCGATAGGGCTTTGATGCGGGTGGATCCTGCCCGGAAGTGGTTTCTGGAACCGGATCTTGTCAAGGGGCTCGGAACAGAGCTGGAAGCGTCGGATGTTGTCTCGACAGGAACTAGAAATCGAATAAAACGCGGTTGGATTGCTCTTGCTGTAGCAGGTGCTGTGACTGTTGGTGGAGTGGGAGCTGCTGGTCCAGCTGCCGCTGATTTCTTTAGCTTCCTGACCAGGACTGGAGAGATGCCGGAGACGCATTCTTCGGCTGCCGGGTTGCCGACGCCGTAAACGGAGGTGGTCCCGGGCTCGGAACTGATACGTCCCCTCGCGTCTGATTACGCCAAGTTCGCAAAAACTAAGTACGGCTCTCTCCCCATCCCCGACGGGATGGAAGAGGACCGGCTTAAGACTGAAGTAGCAAACAGTGAAGCTGTGAGCTACCAGCGCAATAGCCAAGGGGTTGACGTCATCACCCAGGACATTGCACCGGTGCTGAGGTACGAGGGTGTTGTGCGCTGCCTGTGGCTAAGAGAGTGGTCGGAAGGATATTCCGCTGCCGACGCAGGAGCCCGGTCCAAGGCGGTCGGTGTACTGAGGCAGTCTCTATCGTGGCCGGCCACGGTCGCCACCGATGGCGGTGGGGTGGTTGAACACATGACGACGGTGGTGGCCGCCGCTGAGTTAGGGGATTCTGAAGCGGTCCGGACCGGCTTCGGGGTCTGGGCGTGTTCGGATCTTCTTCGGGGACTTGATCAGTGAGACCGTCCTCGGCGGATACGACCACGACAAACAGCCTGCTTGGGGCGACGTCTTTGTTTGAGGACAGCATCAGAGACCTTAGTGCCGCGCTTCTTGGCTACTTTCTGCGCCGAGTAGAACCTGCAGAGGACGCTGCGGATTGTCTGTCTGAAACGCTGATGATCCTTTGGAGAAAAAGGGATCAGCTGCCTGGGGACGCCGACTCCATAAGGGCTTGGAGTTACGGCGTAGCCAAAGGCGTGCTGGCCAACTACCGAAGAGGAAGAATCCGTCGCGGTGCCCTGGCCGAACGGCTGAGGGCAGGTCTAGTCCATACTCCTTTGGCCCTGGAGGACGATGATGACCACGCACACATTGCCCTCTCTAGGCTGCGACCCAAAGATCGCGAGCTGGTGATGCTGATTATTTGGGACGGGTTCGGCGTGGGAGAGGCAGGGAAACTGCTCGGCTTGTCACCAACAGCAGCCAGGAGCCGGTACGCAAGGGCCCGCGCAAAATTGAAAGACATGCTCTGCCCTTCCGCCGGAGTAGCGCGGGAGATTCCATGAAACCTTACGAGGGTCCATTTCTGTTACTGCTGTTTTGCGCAGCTGCAGCTCTGCTGGTCCATATTGGTCTGCGTCTCACAGGCCGTAAGCAGTACAGGATCACCTTGGCTGTACTTCTCATCGGGCTTCCCATCGTTGGCGTTGTGCCTTTCTACGCACCAGGCATCCTTACGCCGGATCCGGAACCAGGAACAGCAGAGTCGTTCGCTGAAGGGATGAACCGACGCGCCGTGGTCCCGATCGTGTTCGCCGCGGAGGCTGCTGCGTTGCTAATGGTCCTCGGGATTGCGGAGTTGATGCTGCTCATTCGGCGTAAGCTCCGCGCCAACAGATGAGGCGCAAAGGCTCGCTGTCCGGCAATGTCCTCAGGACACCAGGCTTCCTCCGACTTCAGCGCCAGCTTCCCTGACGTGTAGATGGGCTGCCGTTTGCTGGGTGAGCCATTGGCGGTAGGTCGCCGCCAGTTCGTCGTTGCGGATGTGTCCGCGTTCTAGGCGGGAGATGATGGACACCCATTGGCCAAGTTCGCCGGCCACGGTTGTAATGGTGAGCCCGAGGTCGGTCCTCATGCGGCGGAGGTCGGAGTTGTCTGGTGCCGGTCGGGGGTTGGTGATCTGGCGATAGATCTCCCGGGCTGCGTAGCGTTTCAGGCAGCGCATGATTTCTCGTTTGCTCTTTCCTTCGGTCGTGCGCTTGAGCACGTAATCCTTGGTTCGTTGACACGAGCCCATGCGGACCAGGACTACCTGATGCAGGGCGTTGTTGGCGTTGCGGTCGCCGCCTCTGCTGAGCCGGTGGCGGGTTGTTTTGCCGGATGAGGCTGGTACCGGGGCGACCCCGACGAGTGATGCGAACTGGGCTTCGTTCCCCAGCCGGTCCGGGTTGTCCCCGACAGTGATCAGCAGCTGGCTGGCTACTTCAGTCCCGACTCCTGGGAGATCACAGAGCATCGGAGCATAGCTGTCGAGGACTTCCTTGAGTGCTGCGTCAGCAGCCTCGATTTCTGTTCCTAAGGACTGGCACCGGGCTGCCAGCGCTTTGAGCGTCAGAAGAGTTACGTACTCGGGGTCCGCCAGGTGTCCTGAAGGTCTCGTGCGCTGCAGGGCAGTAATCAGCGCGGAGGTGGGTAGCGCTCGGTATTTCGCCCGGACATTGTCCGGGGACGATACGAGGAGGGCCTTAATCTGGTTGATGGCCGCGGTCCGGGCCTTGATGGCTGATGCGCGCCCGGAACGTAGGATCCGCAGACATTCGACGGGGCCGTCTTTGGCTTTTGGGATCGCCTTTGTCCGTCCTTCGAGTACCGACTTGGCCGCTTGGTAGGCATCCAGCGGGTCGGACTTCCCCTTGAGTCGGCGGGCGGCCCGGTTTGGGCGGTTGACCTCCAGCACGGTCAGTCCTTCACCCCGGAGGGTTCTGGCGAGCTCGGCGCCGTAGGAGCCTGTTCCTTCGACACCGATGGCGGTGACTGTGCCGTAGCTGGTGATGAAGTCGATTATTTTCCGGTATCCGGATCCCACGGCAAGGAATTCCCTGTCCGCGAGGGGTTTGCCGTGTTCGTTGATGACGGCTACGTGGTGTGTGTCGGCATGGGTGTCGATGCCCGCGATGACTCTTGATGGTTCGCTTGCCAAGATGAAAATGCCCCTCAGTCGCGTCGAATGCTGATTGAATCGGGCGCGGGCCAGGTGGGCAGACAAAACGGTAATGGGACTGGTCGTATCAGGCTCCTATGAGGTCATGTCCGCCTGGCTCGACACCCCTTTTAACGGACCTTGAGCCGGCGGACAGATCGTCGGAAAGACAGTGCCGCCAGGCACGTCAGTTTTTGGTTGGGTCACGCCGGCTCAAGGACTTTTCCAGTATTACCGTTTTTTGGTTGCTGTCCTCCGGATTCTAGGCGTCCGCTCCACCCCGTCTAGCCCCTGTCGTTCCTCCAGGGGCCTGCGGCCCGCAGGATCGGCTGCGGCGCTCCTGCGTCGCTTATTTCCTTCGCAGATCCCGCGGCCCTTGCCCTGACGGGTAGACAGGGCTCCGTCGGCCACCGAGCAAGCAAGCTTGCCAGCAACCAAAAAACAACGGGGGAGAAAGAGGGGCAGCTGGCCCGGTGACGCCGTCCCCTCACCACCCCCATCCTCAGCAAAGGACCAAAACCATGACTGATTCAGTACGCGCCACCGGCCCCGCCGACGTTCTCAGCTTCATCCCGCACGCCCTGGGTTCCGTTCCCCGGGAATCCTTCGTTTTCATCACCGTCAACAACGGGCGGCTGGGCGCGACCCTGCGCCTTGATGTTCCTGTAGCGGCGGCAACCCCGGCCATGTACGCCCGGATCGTCGCCGGGCACCTCGCAGCGGACCCCGCCGCCACCTCGGTGCTGCTGGCGGTCTACACCGACCAGACCGGCGCGCCGGAGCTGGCCCGCCCGTTCCACGAGCACATCGAAGCCCTCATTGAGGTCCTGGACGAGGCCGGGACACCGCTTAAAGACGGCTGGCTGGTGACCTCCAGCCACTGGCAGAACCTCCTGTGCGACGGGCAGGACGACTGCTGCCCGGCCTACCCGCTGGAGAGCATCACCGACAGCGCCCTGAACGCTGAAATGGTTTACCGCGGCAGCACCTACAACCAGGACCCGGGCGCGACCTACACCCCCTACACCGGCCCGGCAGAGACCGAGGAAAACATCATCGCGGCCATCGCAACCCAGATGATCACCGGGACCGAACACGCCGAAGCCCTGTGGGCCAAGGCGCTTACAAGCAACGGACCGATTCCCGAACAGGACCGGATCGAGCTGCTGGCAACACTGCAGATCCCCACCGCCCGGGACATGGTGCTGTGTACCATCATCGACCCGGACCTGAAAACCGCTGACGGGGCAGAGGACCTGCTCATCGGCAAAGTCGCCCCGGACTGGAACCGCGTGGACAAAGCCCAGGAACGGGCACGGGAACTCATCAATGCAGGACCCACCGGCTACCGCGCCCCGTTGCTGACTTTGATCGGCTGGACCGACTTCCTCAAAGGCCGGGCATCCTCAGCATCGAACCACTTCACCCAAGCCAGCAATGACAGCCCAGGCTTCCGGCTCGCGGAACTGCTGACCGGCGTGATGAACCTCGGCACCGTCGCGGAAATCGCGAAGAACCCCGCCACCGCCTACAAACCCAAGCACTAACACCAACGGAGGGGGCGGGCCATCACGGTCCGTCCCCTTCAAGCGGGGGCGGGCGGCCTCCCCCGCAGGCTCCGCCGGCCGCCTGTCACGCTCGCGCGGGCGCAGCACCACCGGGCAAACACGCAAACACCCGCCGGGTTAGAGTGGAAATACGACAACCAGGCAGGAAACCCCATGAGCCACGGATATATCCTCACGGACCAGGACAAAGCCCCTGAAGGCATTACCGCGGCCGAAGAAGCCATCGAGCTGGCTATCTTGGGGAACGACGAAACAACAGGCCCCACGGACTTCACCTGGGACCACCAAGACCAGCAATACTAAAACCCCGCAGCGATGACGCTGCCCCATGGATTTCCTTTTGCTGAGGGAAAACAGGAATGGCCGGCACCCACAGGGTGCCGGCCATTCCGCTCTCCAGCCCCGCCGCAGCGCGACTCATGTACTCACCCGGGCAGGCTTGCGGGGGCTCGGTTGGCGCGCCGCATTCTCGAAGTGACCACTCAGCTGACTGTGAACCAGAAGCGCGTGACAGAACTGATCCAGCAAAGCCCCGCGGCGCCGCTGTTGGAGATGGTGGGCGCCGGGGCTGTCACAGTCGCCACCGTCCTGACAGCGTGGTCGCATCCAGGAAGGGTTCGCTGCGAAGCCGCCTTGCCTCACTGGCAGGAGTGAATCCCTTGCCCGCCTCAAGCGGCAACACTGTCCGGCACAGGCTCAACCGGGGCGGTGACAGGCGTCTCAACCGGGCCCTGCACACCATCATCATGACCCGGATGACCCGGATGACCCATGACCCCGGAACAAGGGACTACGTCACCAAACGCACCCAAGAAGGCCGCAGCTACCGCGAAATCCGCAGGTCCCTCAAGCGCTACATCGCCCGAACGCTTTACCGCCAATTGAATGTCCTCTGCGCCACTGCGCGGCCCGATCCTACGTTGCCGGGGTAGGCCCTTACCGGAATAGGAGCAGCGCTTGAGCATGCCGGGCTGCGAGATCACAGTCAGCTCAATGCAGGATGTGGCGGTCTTCGGCGGCGAAGGAGTGGAGTTCGTCGAAGGCGCCGCGTTCGATTTTGGCTACCCACTGTGGATCGGACAGCAGGGCGCGTCCGACTGCGACGAGGTCGAACTCATTGCCGCGGAACCGGTCGATGATTCCGTCCATGCTTGTAGTTTTCGCCCGACCACCGTCTGTGTATGCCGTCCAGAGGTCACCGTCCAGTCCGACGGAGCCGACAGCTATGGTCGGGAGCCCTGTCAGCTTTCGGACCCACCCGGCGAGTGTCAGCGGCGAACCCTCAAAGGCTGGTTCGAAGAATCGGCGGGTGGAGACGTGGAAGATGTCTACGCCCGCCTCTGCGATGGGGTGCAGGAGGGCTGCGAGTTGTTCGGCGGTCGGGGCGAGTGCGGCGTTGTAGTCGCCGGCTTTCCAGTTGGAGAGGCGGAAGCTAATGGGGAAGTCCGGACTGGTGGCTTCCCGGCAGGCCGTAATGACTTCCACGGCAAAACGTGCACGACCGGCGGGGTCCCCGCCGTAGGCGTCGGTGCGCTGATTGGTGCGTTCCCAGAGGAACTGGTCGATGAGGTAGCCGTGCGCGCCGTGCAGCTCGATTCCGTCAAAATCCAGATTTTGGGCAGTCCCGGCGGCGCGGGCGTAGGAGGCAACGATCTCCTCGATGTCGGCCAGGGATGCCGCGCGGGCGGCGGGGATCTTGTCGTAGGAGACGCCGGACGGCGAAATGCTGGGCACCTCCGGCTTTGGCCCGGTTCCAGGTGCGCGCCGTCCGCCCCGGTGCCAGAGCTGCGGGATGATTGCCCCGCCTGCAGCGTGGACGCCGTCCACGACCGCTCGCCAGCCATCAAGGGCCGTATCGCCGAAGATCTGCGGTACGTCAATGGAGTCGCCCGCGGCAGGATGGTCGATGTAGGTGCCCTCGGTGATGATCAGTCCCACTCCGGCAGCGGCCCGGCGGGAATAGTAGGCCGCGACGTCGGGTCCCGGAACTCCGTTGAGTGAGAATTCACGGGTCATGGGGGCCATGACGAAGCGGTTGCGGAGTTTCAGCGGGCCGAGGTCGAATGGCGTGAAGAGGGGCGAGAGGTCTGCTGTCTGGATGGGCGCCGGCATGGTGCTCCTAAGGAGTTGTGGCGAAAGGTGTAGGGAGGCTTAAAGGTCGGTGGCCACAGAGGACCGAAAACGGGCGATGGCGTCCTCATCACGGGCGAAGTAGGTCCACTGTCCGATGCGCGTGGTCTGCACGAGGCCGGCGTCTGAGAGGGTGGCCATGAACTGCGAGGCAGTGGACTGTGACACCTCGCAACGCTTCCGGATGCTCGAGACGCACACACCGTAACGAGTGGCATCGACTTTTTGTTCTTCAAAGTTCGCCACGGGGTCCCTAAGCCACTGCAGGATCGCCAGGCGGTGCGGATTGGAGAGTGCGCGCAGGGCCGCAAGCAGCTCATCCTGCTGGAGTTGGATCCCGGATTCCTCATGAGTAGTCACTCCATAAGATTACCGCAATATCGTTATATCGCAATTTACCGATATGCATGCTAAAAATTAAACCCTCCCCTTTGAAAGGAACGATCATGCCCATCACCACAGAAGTTTCCGCCGCCGTCCAGAACTGGAGCTCCAGCCTGGCCGCACTTCCTCCCCTGCTGCGGGGGGAACCGTCGGACACAACCCTCGATGAATTGCGCACCTCATACGACGAGATGCTGGCCGCCCATCCCACCCCGGAAGGGGTCTCCATCAAGGAGGTGGACATGGGAGGGGTGCCAGGGATCGTGGTAACGCCCGAGACCGTGGATGAGGACCGCGCACTCTTCTACATCCACGGAGGTGCTTACATCGTCGGCAGCCCCGCGGGCTACCACGGGCTCGCCGGAAACTTCGCGCTGCGCCTGAAGGCCCGGGTATTCCTGCCCCATTACCGGCTCGCTCCGGAACACCCCTTCCCTACGCCCATCAACGATGTCGTCGACGCCTACCGCTGGCTGCTGGATCAGGGACAAGACCCCGAGCGCCTCATGGTCGCCGGCGATTCCGCCGGCGGAGCAATGACAGTCACAGTCATGATCAAGGCCCGGAACCAGGGGTTGCCGCTTCCGGCGGCCGGGGTTGCCCTGTCACCATGGGCGAACCTGGAACACACAGGCGCGTCGATGACCAACCGGGAAGGCCTTGACCCCCTGAACAGCAAAGCGGTCCTTGACCTGTTGGCCCGCTCGTTCCTGGGCGGGGCACTGCCCAACGACCCGGACGCATCCCCGGTCTTCGCCGACGTACGGGGCCTGCCACCAATCCTGGTGACAATAGGCGAGAACGAACTCATGCTCAGCGACGCAGTCCGCCTCGCCGCGCACCTGGCCGAGAACCGCGTACGAGTCAGCCTCGACGTCTGGCCAGAGATGTTCCATGTCTGGCACATGCACCAGGACCAGCTCCCCGAAGGACGAAAGGCCCTGGATGACGCCGCCCGGTTCCTGCTCGAGGCCCTGCCCACCCGTTAGGGAGAAGCTTTCGGCCGCCGCTCCTGTGCCCTCGATCAGCCTGCGCCCTAGGTGTACTCAGTCAGCAGGTGCAACCAACCTACTGACTGAGTACACCTAAGCCGGGCGGTGCTGGTGTCCGAGGCGGCCGAACTGGCCGAGCTCCTCGCAGGGTAGTCCTTTCAGGTGGCCGTCCCGTTACCCGGGCGGTCACTCGGGCGGTCCGCCATCGTGGCCGGCTTGCGCTGTGGTTCTGAGCGGCGGACCGCCATTCACACACTCAGTGCCGACTACCGGGGGCGCGCGGCCGACGAAGTCAGGGACCCCGAAAGCAGACCCGGGTGCTGATGGAGGTTTCGCACGGCTCACCAGGAAAAGGGCGTCCGCTGGCGCGGCCGGCTGTTGGGCCAGGGCGTGCCGTCGCAGAGCTCCGGACCCCCTGGCCCTGTTCTGTCTACGACGTTTTGGCTGCTGTCCTTCGGATTGTACGTGTCCGCTCCGGCCCGTCTAGCCCCTCCTCCGCCAGATCGGTTTGCCCGTTACTGTCAAACGTGATTACCAAAGCGGAGGTCCGTGAAGTCAGCGTGTAGCCAGTGGCGGTCTTCAGCAGGTCGGCTTTCACCCCGGCGGGGGGTGTGAACGCGGTCGTGGATCCGGATACGGGGGTAAAGAGGGCGGAGTATCCGTCCCCGGCGGTGTAGAGGACCCCGGACGAGGTGGACGAGAGTGTTCCTGCAGCGCCTGCGGCGAGGGTCCACCGCGGCCCGGCGCTGTTGGTTGTGTCAGTGGATTGGGAGTTGAACACGACACCCACCGGAATTTCGCTGTTGATGCCGGGGAGGGAGAGCCCGGTGATGGAAAGCATCAGGTTTCCTGTGCCGACATCAACCGAGCCGCTGACCTGGTCATTGATCGGCAACGGCAACCGGGTCGCCCCGGGCCTGCTGCCGAGCTTCCCAATGGTGGATTGCGCCCCGGTACTTGCTGCCGGGATAGCGGCCAGGCCCGGGCCGGCCGTGGCGAGCAGCAACGCCATCCCCGAGGCCCCGGCGACTGCGCCACGGTACAACGAAGCCGGCGGCACATGGCCACCGGCTTGCTGACGTGAATGGTTCCGTGGCGCTTTGCGCCGGCCCCCAATAAGCATTTTTGCTTCCGACTCGGAAAGTGTGATGACGCTCACGGTACGGGGCGAAACCTGCGTTGAATAGATAAACCCCCGCGACAAAAAACAGTAAGGATGCTGACAACTTCTGTCACAGTGTCCAGGATGCTCTCCACGCCGCGAATCTGTCGCCATCCCAGAGTCGGGGGAGTAGTGAGTGGAACGGCAAGCAGGTACTGATTACTGTGCCCGGTTCGAGATGTGGCCGCATAGTTTGGTCCTATCGCGTCCGGCAGCGTTGGTAGTAGGGGTAAAACCCGCCCGTCCGCTTCCGTATGTGAGCAGCACGGCCGTATCAGCCTGGGGCAGGAACCCCCAGGGTTACGGTTCCGGGACGCGCGCCGAATCTCGGGGCGGCCGGCGAACTGAAGGGGATCAGTCCATGCAAAGACGCACCACAGTCACAACCCTCGCTCTGACCGCGTTCCTTGCCCTTGCAGGGTGTGGAACAGGCACCGGAACAACGCCGGCAACCTCCGCTGCACCGGAACCATCATCCAGTCCGGAACCCAGCCCCGCGAAGACCTACACGGATGCAGACCTCAGCTCTGTGCTGGCCACCCTGAAGGACGCCCAGGGCCGCCCCCTGACCGTGGTTCCCGCGGCGCAGATCGACCAGGGCATCATCAAAGCCAAGGAACTGCTGAAGACCGCCGTGTTTACCCCGCCCGAGTGCAAGGCCCTTTCCGACAGCAACGCCCAGGTCCCCGAGGACAGTACCTACGCTGCCGGGACCACCGTGTCAGCGGAAGCAAAAACATCAATCGTGGTGACCGTCATTGCCCTCAAAAACGCCCAGGAAATGGCCGATCAGCTCGAAGCGTCCAAGAACGCCGTGGCCACGTGCAGCAACTTCACGATCGAACTTGGCGGGCAGAAGATCACCACCGAGATCCAACAAACAGACGTGAAAACCACAGGAGACCAATCATTCGGCGCCCTCGGCAAACAAACCCTTGCCACGGGGGAAACCCAGACAACGTTGACCATGACGGGCATCAAAGGCACCCTGGCGGCCACAGCAGTGAAAGTCGGACCCGCGGTCACCCCGAACGACGCACCCGAGCTGGCCCAACTCATCGACACCGTACTCGCCCACGGCTAACCAACACTATGGCGCTCAAATCCAGGGGTCTCTGGTGCAGCAGCCTACTGGCAAGGCAGGCGAAGAGCTCTCACCTGAACGGGCCGAGGCACTTTGTGTCAGAGCATTTTGAGTCGGGTGTTTTGGAATAAATTTTGAGACGGCCATGTGACGCGAAATTCTATGGTTTTCCTGACATCACCTGGTACGAGAGTCGTAGCTGGCCGATCGTCTCAGTTCCTTGGAAATGGAACGTCCTACGCGGAGGCTTAGGGGTCCTGAATAGACTTGGTTGAGGGGACTTGTAGCTACTGTGGTGCCATGACGTCACGAATGATCGTTCACCTCATGTGGGGAATAGCCGGGCTCACTCTGGGCGCGTGTCTAGCGTTGTTAGTCGTGAACAATTGGACGCCCAATTGGATTGAAGCGACAGGCACGTGGTTTGGTGCCGTTGCAACGGTTCTCACACTTTTGTGGGCCGTTCGAAGTTTCCGCTCGGACCAGGTCGAGCGTGAGAAAGCCCGTCAAGCTGACTACGAAAAGACCAGAGATGAGCAGCTCGCGCGCGAACAGGCCGAGATGAATCAGGCCAAAAGTGTGTCCATTTCCTTGGAGGGTGGTGCCGCCTACGGTTCAGGACCGGATCAGATGATGACGAGCTTTCACGTCAGGATTAAGAACCGCTCGAAATACGGGGTATCCGTACGCGCCATGACACTTGATGAGAGGCTAAAACCCATGCGTCCGCTGCCTGCTGACGTACACGTAGCGTCGGGAGATGACTTCCGCCAGATGGTTGAGATTCAAGATGTACCTGCGCGCTCGGAGGAACTCAGCGGCAGGGCGATGAATCGGTTTACTGTCGAAATGACCTATCTCATTGACGGACATGACTGGCGTCGTAGCTCCACGAGCAGCCCGGAACGCTTGTAGATCGGACTAGGATTCCTCTTCGTGTGGAGGGGCAGCTCTTTTGTTAGCGGGGTCGGTGGGGATGCCTGAGCGCGTAGGAACGAAGCTCCCGAACCAGATCGCGACGTTTCTTGGCGACTACTGTCTTGTGGCCGCTTACCGCGCGGCCACGAACCCATCCGGCCCCGTTCGCTTGCCCTTGCAAGGCAATTCCTAACCCGCGGGCTGGGTAGCTGAGAGACATGCTTTCCCCAGGTCCAATGGTTTTTGGTAGCTGATCATCCCAAGGACCGGGGTCCATGTATGCGAAGTTGTTCCCTCCGGCCAACTGCAGGGTCAGAGCAGTTATTTGCGTGGTTATGTTGGGGCTCTTGTTTGTCACTTCGACTGTGACCCGATCTTCCCCCTCCAGGATGTCCCCGTCATGGCCGATCATTGTTGACCAGGAGGTGTTGACTTTGAGTCTTAGGCGGTCCGCATAGCGGAAAAAGAGGGTCAATCCGACGGCGAAGAGCGAGATCAAGAGTGCTGCAACCGGGATGATCTGTTCCCACCACGAGTTGACCAGCTGTACTTGAACAGTCTCCGCGGCAATATCCATTCCCTGAGACTAAACGGTGCCCTCTAAACGACGTAACCGATACCTGGCTTAGGGGAAATGCCATCACCAAAGATTAGATTGTGCGCCGCATGGCATGCTTGCCTTGTTGGCCGCTATCCAACAACACAGTAGAAAAGGAGCGCCCTGGTCCATGCCAGGGCGCTCCTTTTGCTTTCATATGGATTCGAATCGTGCAGGCTACAGGCGAAGCCTTCCGTGGTTGTCTTTGCCGGATGCAGTCAACATTTTGGCTATCCGATAACGAGGCTCATGCCGAGGGAATTGGCTATGGTGCGAGTAGAGGTGAAGAGCACGTCGGGGGAGCACACGTTTGCGCCGAGGTCTTGAGCGGGTGCGCAGCCGTTGGTGTCAGCGTTGATTACGGCTTGAATCATGCCCACTGCCCCTACTGTTCCGTTGGCGCGGGGCATGAGGACGGGCCCGCCGCTGTCGCCTTGGATTGCCGCAATTTGCCCAGCTGTCTGCTGGTAGCCTTCGATTTGCCAGGCGCCACCGTAACCGTCGTTATGCCAGCGACGCATGCTGATGACTTTGATGTTGCAATGGACACCGGAGTTTCCTCCGCTCGTGCAAACGGAGTCGCCTAGGGAGACGTCTTGGAACCCTGAGACGGTTTTTGAATAGCCTGCGCTGTTGTTCCAGGCGCCGTCGAACATGTACCAGCTGCCGGTGCCGCTCATCAGGGATGCTTGGCCGTCCGGCGAATCGCGGATCTCTGTTCCGTAATAGGCCCCACCGAGCCGGGCGTACCAAGAGCCTTGTTGGCAGTGCCGTGCCGTGATCGTGTAGGTGCGGTTGGCGTCCCGTAGGGCAAACCCGGTACTGCAGGTGCCTCCGCCGATGCGGGCCATGTAGCCGCCGGCGTTGAACGGAGCGTAGTCATTGGATCGTGTCGCTGCGGGAGTAGTTTTCTGTTTGTCCTTCACGCGCACTTCTACGCCTGCAGCCTGTTTTGCGATTGCTGCCACGTTTGGCAGATCCGGTGTGGCTTTACCGATGGCGTTGCCTTCGATAGCGATGGCTCCATCATCATCACGAACACCGATTATTCCGTCGATCTGGAACCCTAGCGCAGCGAAGGACTGTGTCTTGGCTTCGATCTTCTTGACTGCGGCATAGATTTGCGGGATCGAATATGGTCTTTCCGCGAAGGTAACGGCAATCCCGCGGGCTTTGGCCTCGGCAGCCACTGTGTCCCGCAGCGGCGACGGCCCTTTCCAGAGGACTTTAGTGGCCAGGTTGGATGCGTCGTTCACCTGTTCGACGTATCCGGCTTCTTCGGTCCCTGGGAGTGTAATGACCCACCCCTTGAAGTCTGAGAGTTGTTGCTGGTTGGCGATGAACGTGGAGCCTTTCGCCTGCGCATAGTTGTCAATTTCGCTCAGACCGGTTGGGCTTGGTGAAGGATCCGGGCTGGCAACCGCTGCGCCCCCTCCAATTCCTGTCAAAGCCAGCATGACAATGACAATTGTTGCGGTGCGGACGGCGTGAGTGGCTAACGTCACTATTCACCCAGTTTTCGGTTAGGTAGATCAGTCGTGGATTAAGTCATGGTTGATTTGCACCCCTGAGGGTGGTGATCAAAAAGTAGGGTGTAAGTCACTCTTGAATTTGAGCGTGTCTGTTCCGCTGGTCCAGGTGAGTATGCCCTGGCTTAATGCCATGTGGATGGGCCGCTTCAGGAAATCCGTCACCCATAGCTGTTGCTCGCCGCTATCAGCCGTGCAGCCGGACGCGCCTGTTGCTATGTCCTTCGCAGCAAGGGTGTCTCCCGTGATTGTTGCTTTGGCGCTCAAGGGTCCGCATGGCGTGGTCACGCTTAGCTGGAGTTCTCCGTTGACGGAAGCCAATGCCGTTGTGACGCTGCCCGCCGTCACCCAAGGGAGTTCTGCGCTACCTGATGTGCCGGAAACGCTGCTGTACGTAGTGCAAGGTGCCGTGGGCAGGAAGGCAGCGCATATTTCCGTGGGCGGGGTTGTGCTGGTTGAGCCAGCCATTGAGCTGGTAGGCGTTGTAGCGCTGGTGGTGGATGTTGCTGAAAGCGGGGAGCTGGTCGTGTTCCGAGCGGGTACTTCAGTACCTGGTCCGCCCGTTTTGGGGTCTCCGCACGACGCGAGGAGTAGCGCAAGAAACAAAGACGGGACAATGCTCTGCCACAACCAATTGCGTTTCATTGTGCTCCCCTAGAAAGTGAACTGAACGGAGCATATACCGCACCCAGGGCTTTGTCACCGGATACAGGAAGGATTTATTAGCCGGATCTATTCTCTATGAGAGGACTGTTCCAGACTTTTCCTCCGGAAATTTACAAAGAACTGAATCCTGTGGGTTCGAGTAGGTCTCCAACGCGTTATTCGTCATGAATGCGCTGAGTCTGCGCTCGGACAAAGCGGACGCTGTTCACCTCCATTCGGACGGCCCTGCGCTCAATCAGTCGCCCCTCGTTCCACATCCGAGGCCACCGCCGCCACCGTCCGCGCGTGATGTTTCATCCGCTTCAGCTAGGAGCTACTTGCACCGTCTTGAACCTGAAGGGGCCGCCGCATCCGGGTCCGAAGGGATGCTCCCCGGTTGATTCCGTCTCTATTGGCAAAACACGGGCTACGCGGTCCCCTGAAGTGGACATTGCTTCCACGGAAATCGAGGTGACGCTGACAAGTGAATTTAGGTATGGCGGTGACTGCGGTACCAGCCATTTTCCCTCAGCGTTTCTCGCTACCGGCTCAGGAGCGCAACTCTCCCCAAGACAAGCCGCTACTGACTCCGGCGGGGTGGAAAAGGCCAGCTCCACGTCACCCATATAGGCGTCACCGACCGCTGGACACTCCCGACTTGCCCAGGGCATACGGCCGAGCAGGACAGCACATGCCAACGCGGCGACAACGGCGCCTGCCGCAAGCAGAAGTACGCTCCGGAGCTTCATAGTGTGAGCCTAACCCGCCTTCTACTCGCCGGAGAGCGGTCCTGTGGCGTAACCCGTTCGCCTTTCAGTCGAAACCTTTTTGCGGCGGCCGCGGTAAGCTCCCCGGGCCATCGCCGGGGGCCGAGTTGCATCGGTGGATATGAACGCCGTTGCCCCAATAGAGGATCCTGTCTGGCCGGAACTGCTCTAGGTTCCAGGCGCCGGCAAAGGTGTAGTAGCCGCCTGCAACGTGGCACTCGTACTGCTGACGAAATGAAGCCTTGAGATTGACGCCAGGTTTCTTTGCCTGAAGCTCCCACCATCCTTCATTGAGGAAGATCGTTATCCCGACACCGGGCGTGTGGATGCTATGCCCGTAAGTCGACTTGGTCGCATTGACGGTCAGCTGGCTATTCATTGAGCCGTTCCAGGTATTCGAGAACAGATCTTTACCCATCCAGGGATCTGCCACCACCGGGTAGGCGGATGGAGCCAGGAGGGAGTGATCGATGACCTGTGTAATGGTTAGCCCGTCGACCTCATAGTGAGTGGGTACTGGGGTCCCGGAAGAATCTTTAGCCCACGCGGGGGCAATCCCGGCGAGGTAGTTGCCGTCGGCGTTGCGGAAGATGAGTGCGCCACTGTCAATCGACTCGATCGACGCCGCGCCTGGGACGGAAGTTTCGTAGGAATAACGAGATGGAGCCTCATTCGTGGAAATGAGCGTCGTGATCTGTACCGATCCGTCCTCCTTGACAACCGGCACAGAGGAGGCGTCGTTGTTGTGGTCGAAGACCTGACGTCCGCCCTCGAGGATAGTTGCGTCCGTCGTGCTATCGGCAAAAGGAAGAGTGATCCCAGCGGTGACTACTCCATCCTTGCTCAGAGTGATAGGCACCTTCGGATCGAAGGGAATGTCGGTCGTTTTAGTAACCACACTAGGGGTTGAAGATCTCATCTGATCTGTCGACCCTACTTCGGTCAGAGTGGCCGAAACTGAGTCGCCATCAACGGTAAGACCACTGAAGATGTTATCCAACACTTCTGGTGCGACCTTGGTAATGATGCCATCAACGGAGGCTCGCGAGTCCGAGCCTAGAGACTCATCGTTCGCAAGTGACGGCGATGCAAACGCCGGACACAACAGCCCCACAAGTATTGATGACAAGAGTGTAGCCCGATATGTTTTTTTCAATTTTCCCCCAAATAGAATTTACAAACAGCAGTATCGTAACTGATTTAATTTGGGGTGGTGAAGCGGCAGAAAAACGCCTTATCCGCCCGCTAGAAGGACCGCCCTGCATCTAATGAAACCCAATATTCTCGTGAGGACAACCGCGATCTATCGAAGACAGCCGGTATTGCTCCAACCTTGAACCGTGTCGCAAGTGGCGACGTTCATGGTGGCTCAGGACGGGGACGATACGCCTCCCGGCAGGTACTGGGCTCCCCTTGATAAAAAGCCAGATAGTTTGACGTTCAATCATCTTGGACGTAGTCCCATCGGATGATCTATTGCTCGCAAGGTCTAGAAAGTAGATCGAGACTTCCAGCCGTGGTTTCATGGGGACATGAAAAACTGGGTATGGGGAAAAATCGGAACGGTGGCTTTGATACTTGGTATTGGACTAAGTTTGCTGGGAATCTTCCAGCCGGGATTAGTTTGTGACGTGGACGACGTATCGGCAGGCTGTCCGGCCACGCCAGCTTTTGCGTGGATGTCGATCTCGGGAATTCTGCTGATTCTTGTGAGTATTCCCGTTCTAATTCGATCTAGGAAACAGCAGAAACTACCCCTTGACGTCGCTGGAAAATTTAGCCCCCTGCCTAAAGCCTAAGTTTTCCTCCTAAAAATTACAGTCCATAGCGCACTGATGAGCGCGTACAAGGATGATTGCGGGAGTCCGTTAAATTTTGCTTGGCGCGGCTGCCCAGTGGCCCTCCCTGGATAATCTTCGCCTTTCATTCGTTGCGAAGTATCAGGGCATCCAGTCGGCCGGCGGCGCGACAGTCACCAGTCGCGGTGTGTAGTCCTGTGCCCGGTCAAGGAATGCGTGTTGCCGTTGGCAGCCTTTGAACGGCCCCGTTCCGGAAAACAGTGTGCGGGCCTGTGGGTCCCAGTGCTGGATCCACCAGGCCGACATGGGGCTGCGTCCAGTCGTGCTGCTACGGCTGCGCATTCGCATGCGGCCTTCTGGCCACCTGCATAGCCTGCGCAACAGTAGGCTGCCCATGGTGTGTCAGCCTGAACTGCTGCAACCGTTCTTCCTGCTATCCGATCGTCAGGTGCGGTCCCTACTAAGGAGTGATCATGTCACTGTCAGCCCAAAAGGCAACACAGCCGACCAAACGCAAGGATGTCCTTCTCGGGGCGATATTCGTCCTGGCTGCAGTTACCACCACAGTTCTCCTGTGGCCCAGCAGCGGTGTGCCGGCAGACCAGCAGCTAAGAGTGTTCTTGATTGGTTGGGCAGTGTGCGCCCTCTTGCTGGCCGGCGTTGTTGCCGCACCGGCATCTCGCAGTAGCACAAGAGCCGCCCAGGCCGTTCTTTGGCTTGGTCTGGGCCTGGTGACCGGTCTGGGCCTAGGCACAATTCCATGGGGCGGCCTGGGTTCGGGCCCTGTGTGGCAGATATGGCTGACCTTGGTCGTTGCCGTTGGATACCTGCAGCAGCTCCAACGGCGCAGCCGACACACCGGTCGTCCGTAGCCCGTCGAGGTGCAAAGGAAAGCCCCGTCAGAAAGTGAACTGCTCCCCGTAAGTTGGACTGAAAATTCAGTTTCGACTTACGGGGAGCAGTTTTGCGTTCGAGTAGTTCTTTGTCGGCCGATCAGCGCACAACGGCTGTAGCGTGGTTTGAGAAGGGCCTTGCTTACACGGCGACAGCCACCATGCTGGGTGTGCCTCGTAAGTCTCGTGGGCCTGTTAAGAGGCTGTATCGGCGGTGGAGGATCCATGGTCAAGGTGCGCTGTGAGGAAGCCTGCTCAGTCGTACACGTTCGAATTCAAGCTCGCCCTAGTGCAACGGTTCCTCGCTGGCGAGACTGCACCGGCCTTGGCGGAAGAGGCCGGCTTATCATCGGCCGTGCTTCTCAAGTCGTGGGTGCGTCCCTACCGCCGTGAAGGCGTGGACGCCTTACGCCCAAAACCCAAGGGCAGACCCCGGAATCCGGACGGGACTGCCCCCAGCTTGCAGAAGTATCCGAGCTAGAACGGCTACGGCGGGAGAACGAACGCCTGCGGGCCGAAGTCGCATATCTGGGAAAATTGCGCTCTTGAGGGGTCAAAAACAAAGGTGAAGGCCCAGGCCCTCATCGCCCTCAAGGCTGACTTCCCGCTTCCGCTTCTTCTTCATGTCCCAGGCCTTCCCAGAAACCTGACGGGCTTTCGCGTCGGGTGACTAGGCTGTTTGTCACTCCCAGTCGACGCAGTATGCGGGTCCGTCCTTTTCGCCGGATTGGGGGTCCTGCACCACGAGTTCTTCGGCCATGAACTCATCACCGGGTCTCAGGCCTCGACGACGTCAGCTACATCCGGATCCAATCACAGCCTAAGCATCCGGTGCTCTAATTGATTCCGAAAGTGTTAGGCGCAGTGAGTCATGCCAATAACGGGATGTGGACAATGTCAACACTTTCCGGTTCGGATCGGGTGGTTCAGGGGCCGGGCTGGCCCGGATTCCGCACGTTTCCGGGACGTCCCTGTATTCGCAAGGCCCGGAAGACAGTTCGAGTCCCACCTCGGGCACGGCATACCCCCTCGTCAGAGGGGGTTTTTGCTTTAACGTGTGCCTGGGTGGTCGGGTTCCTCTGACACTGGCCGCGAGGTGTGCCTGGCACCGCGGGTCGCCTGTGAAGTTATGGGGAGCGGGTTCAGGGTCGTGGCTGGTTTGGCCCTCCGCTGGCTGTGTACTGGGGCTATGCGTTCCTCTCTTGGTTCGCCCGGTAGGTAGCGGTTGGCCTACACCTCTTCATGGGTAGGGGGACTGAGGGCAACATGACTTCGAGAACATGCTTCGAGGCCGCGAGGATCCGCCTCGCTCCTGGCATGACAAGGCGATTCGCCGTTGCTTTGTCAGGCCAAAATGGGTGTGGACACTGTCCACACCTAAATCTTCTTTATAGCCACCGATTGCGGCCATGGAGTTTTTCGTTCTTCGGTGAGTTCAGCCGACGCAATGCTGAGGGCCAAGTGGGCGACGGTTTGCAGTCCGCGCGGTACTTGAAACGAGTGGCCTTGACCGCTGGTGAGGCATCGCTGCGGTCGGCAGGGTCCTCTACTACGGGTTGATCGCTGGGCGAGGCCCGTTCGCTCGACCGCAGCACTCAGACGGCGATGTCGCGAGTGAGAGTACTCGCGGCATAGCCGTCTGAGAGTTGCGTATGAAGTCAGGCGGGGATGATCTGAAGGTCGATTCGCGAGGGATGTGCCGCATCGTGCAGGATGCGCTGTTGAGCAACTCGGATCGTGGTGCCCACGTTCGCCGGCTCACCGGTGTTGAGGTTGCGGTCCCATCGAGGAAAATTGCTCGATGTCACGTGAGCGCGCAGACGGTGACCGGCCTTGATCAGGATCGATGTCGACCAGAGGTCGATGGTCACTTCGTCGATCCGTCCCGCCTCGGTGTGAACCCGGGTGATTCCGTCAACGATGTTTCGGGACACCCCTTCGGAGTCCACTTCGCATAGTCGGACCACCCAATCAGTGGACGGGCCGTCTGTGGCCGCGAACAACGTCGCACTGATGCGGCCGGTGATCTCGACATCCAGCTCGAGCGGCGCGGTGGTGAATACCAGCACGTCGTCGCGCTCCTCGGCGATCCTCTGATCGTAGGGCCCGGCAGGGTAGTCCGACCCCATCACTAGGTTTCCACCGCGCGTCATGACCGGGTCGGCAGGGTCATATTCATAGGTGGACGCCGCATCCGTCGACTCGGGCGCGTCCCACCTGAGGGCGGACTCCTCGTCCAAGTAGAGCGGTGTGGTGACGGCGCGGGCAAGGGGCCAGTCCGTTTCGGCGCGCCAGGCGTTGGCTCCCATCACGAAGATCAGCACGCCTGATTCATGGGCGCTAGTGGCGGGCGTGTCGCGCAGCCAGTGGTCGTACCAGTCGAAGTTGATCTTCGAGATCTGCTCCCCGCCGGGGGAGAGCATTCCTAGGCCGAAGTTCACCTCGCCGACTTCTCCCAAGGTAGCGCCAGCATTGAGTGAGGAGTGCGACCACGGCCCGACGATGAGGCGTGTGGCGGCACCCTGCGCGCGCATCCCCACGTAGTTGTCCACCGATCCCTGGACGAATACGTCGTACCAGCCTGCAATGTTGAGTGACGGCACGCTGAGCTTTTCGTAGTGCCCGTCCACGCGGGATTCGTCCATGGTCGATCGGTCTTCCAGGGCGCGAGCCACCCCGACGTCCGGCATGCCGAGATCTACGAAGAACGGTTGCGCTGCCGCAGGCAGCTCCCAGAACCTCTCCTTCAGCGCCGCAAAGTGGCCTAGAGCCTGCCCCATCTTCGGGAACGCTATTTCCGGCGGATAGGTGTGCAGGAAGTGGGGGAGAGCGTTCATTAGACCCCACCAGGAGTTGAGTCCGAGTTCGACGGCGCCGCCACGGAACATCAATCCGTCCGCCGGATCGCTCCAGGTGACCAACGGCGCCATCGCTCGGAGTTCCGGGGCGTGAGCGATCGCGCTGCTCCATTGCGTGCTACCCGTGTAGCTACCCCCGAAGGTGCCCACCTTGCCATTGCTCTTGGGGAGGGTAGCCGCCCACGCGATCGTGTCGTATCCATCCTCGCGCTCGTATTTCATCGGCATCCACTCACCTTCCGACTTGCCGCTGCCGCGGGTGTCTTGGCGAACGATGATGAAACCGGCGCGCAAGCCATCGATCGTATCGAAGTTGGCGGTGGACCGATAGTTCTTGTCGTATGGAGTGCGCTCCACGAGCACCGGGAACGGGCCGTCCCCCGCTGGCCAAGCTACGTCGGCCATGAGCACTGTGCCGTCCCGCATGGGAACCGGTAGATCGAATTTCATGGTGATATCTGACATTCCGGAAGAATCTCCTCTAACTGGGGGCAGAATTGCCCAGATCTGTCCTTGAGCGTGTGGGTTGAACGTCCAGTGCTGAGGTGGCGCACACCGCACTGCTTTGATGGCGCAACCGGTTATGAGCGAGCCGTCGTCACCGGGCGGACTCTCGTGTCAGTGGGTGTCGAGGTCGGTGCGGCGTCCTGCGGTGATGGGGAGGATGAGGAGTGCTCCGAGGGTTGCGATGATGGCGCCGACGA